>JAYVYF010000197.1:0-20896 GCA_043784585.1 Burkholderiales bacterium | reverse complement strand
GACCATGTGACTTCTTCGCCGTTAGCTAAAGTCCCAATTTCACCAACCTTGGCTTGCATATCTTTGACCACGCTTCCCATATCTCGTCCGCGGATAAATACAGCAACTGACACTACACGGCGGCCATTCTCGCGGGCAATATTCATTGCACCAGATATGCTCTTGAAGCGCACCAATTGTGAAAGTGGCACCTGCGCACCGTTCGGGCTGGCGACTAATAAATTGGGCAGATTAGGCAGTGCACGCTCCCCCTCTTTGAGCCGTACCACCACGCTGAAATGCTTTTCGCCTTCCCATAGTTCGGAGGTAGCTTTACCAGCCAACGCTGTCTCTACCAAATCCTGAATATCACCAATATTAATGCCATAACGCGCGGCGGCTAAACGATCTATATCAAGAACGTACTGCGGCAAGCTGCCGCTGCGGTCGATTGCCGCCCTTGTTACGCCTTTTACATCAGAAATTAGCCCAAGAATCCTTTCTCCGTGTGCGACGATACTTTCCAAATCGTCACCTCGTACTTTGATCACAATTTGTCCGTCAATCTGCGAAATCGATTCCAAAACATTGTCTCGAATTGGCTGTGAAAAAGCTGCCTTGGCACCGGGTATGGCAGACACTGCAATATCCAATTCGCTAATCAAACCATCTTTTGTTTTGCCGGAACGCCATTCATGCTCAGGCTTCAAATCAACAAGAAATTCAGCGCCATTAAAAATTTTAGGATCAGTACCATCATCTGGGCGTCCCACTTTTGAAATAACTGTATTCACTTCTGGAACACTTCGTAACGCATTTCTAATGGCCCTTGCCTGCTCCTGTGCTTCAGTAGGCGATACTGATGGCGGTAAGGCGACATTTGCCCAGATTGAGCCTTCATCGAGCTCCGGCAAAAATTCACTGCCCATCTGCGTTGCACCCACCAAACTTAACGCGAGCGTAGCGACGGCTGCCCCAATAACCCTCCGTGGTCGCGCCAAAGCCCTCGCCAATAGGGGCGCATACCATGATTTAAGTTTCGCGACGAGGCGGTTATCGCCATGCGGCACATTCTTTTTCAAAAACAAATAAGTCATCAACGGCACTAGCGTTAACGACAAAATCAACGAGCCGATCAGGGCTGACGTAACCGTCCACGCCATCGGTGAAAAAATACGACCCTCGTGGCGCTGCAGGGTAAATATGGGGATGTGGGCAGCAATAATAATGATCATCGAAAACACGGTCGGGCGCCCCACCTCTACTACCGCATCGCGGATCGCGGCAAACCGCGATTCGTTATCAGCCACACCACCCGCGCTGAGTAACGATAGCCGAAAAACGATGTTCTCCACAATGATTACCCCACCATCCACGATGATGCCAAAATCCATCGCGCCTAATGACAATAAATTTGCCGGAATACCGACGAAAGTAAGTCCCAAAAATGTCGCCAACAGGGCGAGCGGAATGAGCAGTGCAACAATCAGTGCCGCGCGCAAATTGCCTAGGAATAAAAATAAAATCAGTGTGACCAGCATCGCCCCTTCGGTCAGGTTGCTGAAAACGGTTTTAAGTGTTTTGCCGATCAGCCATGAGCGGTCATAGTAAGGGACGATTTCTACTCCCTTGGGAAGTATGGATTTATTCACAAAGGCGATTTTTTCTTTCAGCGCTGTCAAAACAGTCGAAGGATTTTCGCCTTTTCGCATTATCACTACACCGTTGACGATGTCGTCCGCGTCGTCCTGTCCAGCGAGGCCCTGAGCAGGCGCACCATTGATCGAGACTTGGGCAATATCGCGCACCAATATCGGTGTGCCTTTATTTTCAGCTACCACTACCTGCGCGATATCGGCCGAGCTTTTAAAGCTTCCCAAACTACGCACTAAAAATTGCTGACGGCCCTGTGTCACCCCGCCCCCGCCCGCGTTGGAATTGGCGCGTTGGAGCGCGCCGAAAAGCTGGGCCAGTGTGACTTTGTAATCGCGCATTTTCGCCAGATCGGGATTGACCTCGTATTGCTTGATGCTGCCGCCCATTGTCACCAAATCAGCCACGCCCTGGACCTGACGAAGCTGCCTTTCGACGACCCAATCCTGGAGCGTGCGCAGTTCTTGCGCCGTTTGGGTATCGCCGCGCAGACGAAACCGAAAAATCTCGCCAATGGCTGTTGAGAGCGGCGCTAATTGGGGCTCGACTCCCGGTGGCAAATCAATCCCGCGAAGCCGTTCAATGACCTGCTGGCGAACCAGTTGATCATTTGGCTTGTCGTTAAACGTCAAGATGATGTACGAGAGCCCAAACTGGGTATGCGAAAACATCCGCACTGCATTGGGCATTCCGGATAGAGCAGTCTCAATCGGAATCGTGACCTGGCGCTCCACCTCTTCGGCAGCGCGGCCGGGATAAAGCGCAATCACATTCGCTTGTGTATCCGACACATCGGGAAACGCTTCAACCGGTAAATTGATGAACGCAAAAATACCCGCCACGATAAACAGTAGTGTGCCTAGCAGTACAAATAGCGGCTGCTTTAAAGAAAAAGTGATGAGACGATTCATCACGGCTTGGTTACGCTGGCTTTGGTATCGGTGATGGCAGGAATAGCCGTGACGGCAGTGTTGGCGATAGGCGCAGTTTCGGCAGCTTTCACATCGTTACCGCGTTTAACATTTACTTCGTCGTTCATCCTCTCGGCCGCGACCATTTGTTGCATAAACAAATTACCAGAAACGACCACTTCATCCCCTTCCTGAAGGCCGCTCAACACTTTAAGACCGGCCTGTGCCGCAACTGTATTGGTCGAATCCATGGCAACTTTTATGCCGCGCCGCGTGAACTTCTCCGGGCTTGTTTTAACAAATACAAAGCGACGGATACCATCCAGAAAAACTGCGTTTTCGGGCACCGTCGGGTATTCGCTTTTTGCCAACGCCACACGGGCGGTGACAAACATTTCTGCTTTCAAGCGGCGATCCAGATTAGACACCACACCGCGAATTTTTAGCGTGCGCGAGACTGGGTCTATATAGTCAGCAATTTGTTTTATCTCGCCCGCAAACGCATCGTCTGGATATTGATTACTACTAATCACCACCGCTGCGCCAGGCTTGAGCTGCTTTAGATCCGCTTCGGCGGCGTCCAGTTGCACCCATAGTTTGCTAGGATCGGTCACTACAAATTGTGGCGCGGAGGGTTGATCGGGTCGCAGCTCTTGTCCGGGATTAAGGTTACGTTCTACTACCGTGCCCGCCAGCGGGCTCACCAGGTTGAACTTTTGATCAATATTCTGCGTATTGCCGTAGAGTTTGAGGCGCGCCTGAGTACGACGGGCTTCGGCCTCGGCATTGGCATAGTCTGACTCGCTTTGTTGCAAATCTTTGCCTGCTGAAACGCCGTTGGCAGCAAGTTCTTTAACCCGACCTAGCGCTTGTTTTGCCAGCGTCAGCATGGATTGTGCTTTGCGTGCATCGGCCTGTGCCGCTGCGAAATCAGGGGATTGCAGCTCTGCCAGCACCTGCCCTTGGGCCACCTTATCGCCAACGTTTGCGACCAGCCGGCTTACGCGGCCGGCGAAGGGTGTGAATACGCGAACCGTGTGATCCTCGTCCCAGACGAGACGACCTGGAATATTGAGTTCACGCTCGCGAGGGCCCGCCACAATTGCTGTCTGAATATTTTTGATTGCCGGACTGGCGGCTGGGAACGTAATAACGTTACCCACCACGGTTGGCTTAGCCTCCTCCTGTAATTCTGTTTTATGGCCACAGCTGGATAGTAAAAATAAGCACAGTAGGTACAACATCAGCAAAGGAGTTGGCAACCAATAACGATTGAAGAAAATACTGACGGTTGATATTCTTAATGTTTTACTTTTCATCTTGTTGCATCCATATTCTGTTCAAGCGATTTATCCGGCATCGTTTCAGTACTGGCTGACCATTGCGCCCACGCTTTCCCTGCGTCAGCGCTGGCCTGCGCGGCATCGAGCTCTATTTGTTTCAGGGTGCGTCGGGCATCGAGTAAATCAAGGACACTGGTGGCGCCTTTTCCATACGCAAATTCCGCCGCTTTGGCGACTTCTAGAGCCAGCGGCAAGATGTCTCTTTCAATTCGCGCCACACGACTGGCAGCAGCTTGCCAGTTGTCTAGGTTCAGTCTTGATTCCGCCATTGCCTGCACCTGAAGCCGGATCAATGCATCGCGTGCCGCTTGCAAATCTGCTAGCGCACGCTTTACTTCGCCTTCATTAGCGTGTCTGAGTGATAGCGGAATGGAAAAATAAAACCCAACAGAATTACCGGTTCCTTGCGGGTTCGCGTTGGAGGCTGGCCATCGATCAAACTGGGCGCTGACCGTAACATCGCGGGTCGCCAAGCTCTTGGCTAGTGCACGCGCCGCCTCGGCAGCTTGGATGCGACTGGCAGCGGCGACCAAATCCGGACGTTGATCCAAATCAGCGAGCGGTTTGAACCCTTCTGCGCCAACTAACGGGATTGATTGAGCGCTGATGTCCGCGGCGTTTGCCTCAGCGCCGATCGACTTCGCCAGTTCGAGCCGTGCTTTACGCGCCTCTACTTCGGCCTGACGCGCATCGTTTTGGGCACGAGCCTCATCCAAACGAAAACGATTTGCCTCATTGGGTGCAATGTCACCTGCTTTAAGCCGCTGCTCGGCCGCTCTTAAGCTGGCTTTCGCATAGCCGGAAAATTCCCGTTGCATTTCGATGCGCGCTTGCTGAAACAATAATTCAAAGTAATTCTGCCGCAGCAGCAATCGCTGCTGGCGAATGACGTCCCGCCAGTCCGCCCGCGCGGCGTTAATTAGTGCATCAGCCTGACTCTCACGCAGCCCGGCCTTGCCGCCGCGTTCTACCAACTGGTCCAGGCGGATAGAGCTATCAATAGTTTTATCTTGCAACCCCCCCGCACCGAGGCCCGCGTGCGGATTGATATTGGACGTACCGAGCGTCAAATTAGGATTAGGTCGCTGGCCTGCCGTCACCCGATCAGCTTCTGCCGCCTCCAGCGCGTGAAATGCGACCAGAACGTCACGGTTGCACGCAATGAAACGCAACTCTAACGCTTTAAGTGTCAGGGGTGACGTAAGAGGCGGTATCGATGGGCAGTTCGGAAGTTGCACCGCGTAAGCTGGGCGGGCTCCAAAAATATTAAAAGCTCCAAATATACTGAGCCCGATCAAAGGCGGCAGCGATACGAACAGGCGCGCAAATATTGATACAGCACGCGCGCGGAGCAAGTGAGCGCGGAGTCGTAAATGAGTGGCTCGGACAAAATATTTCATGGCATCATGTTATCAACCGCCAACTCAAAAATATGTCCGGCGATACCTTACAGAATCGATTTAAAACCAGCGCTTCAACCCAGCAGAACCCGCAAAATAGTATCGCTACTTTTTACTGCTGCTGCCGTTCGTGCGCCTGTACTGCGCTGCGTAACAGTTCGGAGCCATCGTTTAGTCCCATTTTTTCTTTAATGCGGGCGCAATAGGTCTGGATGGTTTTTTGGCCAACACCTAAATCTTCTGCAATGCGCCGAGTGGAGTGGCCCATACCAATACGACGGAATACCTCCAATTCGCGGTCACTTAATGCATCCGGGCGTGCTGCTGGATTTTGCGCGTAGCTATCGACTCGTTCAACGAGCCTTGCAGCAAGGTCGGGCGCTAAAAAAATCTTGCCCGAATACACTTGGCGTATAGCGTTGACAATTTGGCTGGTCGATTCGCGTTTCATCACATATCCGCGTGCGCCCGCTTTGAGTGCTCTTTCCACGTCACCAACCTCTTCGTGCATGGATAACACCAGTACACGTATGTCTGTTTGTTGGCTTGATTGGCTCAACGTATTATCCCCGTTTGCACAAATAGCTTTGATAAGATCCAGACCCGAGCCACGCTTGAGAGACAAATCAACCACAACAACATCAGGCACTGCCTCCGGCAAGGAAGCCATATTGGATATACCCGCCATGGCGCTTTCCGGCTCATCCGCTTCGCCCACTACTTCAATGTCCTCTTCCATTCTGAGTAAATTACCCAGCCATTCGCGAACCAGCGGATGATCATCAACGATGAAAACCCGGATAGGACGCCACATCATGCTGTGGCCTGCGAACGCGGAAGCCTGCAAGTAATGCGGGTGCCATGCTGTTCAGCGCCAGAATGAATGGTTAGCGTAGCGCCAATAAACGCCGCCCGATTTGACATGATTCGCAGTCCCATGCCGGATTTTTCAGTTGCGGCATGCAACGTATCTACCAACATGCCTCCGCCGTCGTCATGAATAATCAGCTCAATTGCGGATACTGATCCCACCAGCGAAATATCGATGTGTCGCGGCGCTGCATGTTTCAGCGCATTACGCAACGCTTCGTGGGCAATTCGAAATAAATGTGCCGCAGTGCCGGCATCGCGGACGAGCGTATCACCGACCTGTGTGAAGCGACAATGAACGCTGTCGCGGCTGGCCTGATCGGCTATTTCAGATAATTTATCTGCTAATTTTTCAGGCTCCAGTTCAGACAGCAATAACCCATGTGCCAGCTTGCGCGTTTTATCCGCGCCTTCTTCCAGCAGCGAAACAATAGTTTCGGCATTGGCGGCGAGCGCACTGTTTTTTTCATTCAATCGCTGGGCAAGCACTTGAGCGGCCAGCGCCGTGCCCACCAGATGCTGACAAATTTCATCATGGAGTTCGTGACCAATCAAATTGCGCTCCCGCGAACCTACGGCGAGCAATTCTTTTTCGAGCTGCCGTCGCGTATTGGCCGCATCCACCAACGCCGCGGTGCGATCTTTAACCCGTTGCTCTAACTGCCGATTCAATGAGAAAAATGCATCAAGTATCCAGATCAGGATCAAGAAAACCGGCAATGCGCCTATTGCATTCCACCAATTCCACGTCGGTAAATTGTTTCCACCGTTGGCAAAATAGTCCCCGATCAAGCGAAGTAACTCACTCCCGATGGCAACCAGAACCGCTGATCGCCAACCGAGCCACGCAATCGCCAACGTGACCGGTATCAGATAGAACAGCAACAAAGAGACATTAATGCCGGTCGCATAATCTGAGAGACCGATAACTATCATGAGCATGACAATAATCAGAATCGCGCGACTTCGCTTTTGGGTGGGCAATCCACTGACGTTGAGCTGCAACCAAGCTGCCGCTTTTTTGCGAATAGTGTTCACGTTCACGATCTGGATTCGATGGTGGCGAGACGTTTAAAAGCGCGCGCCCAAGGAAATTCGCAATTGCGAGGTGGGCGAAAAATTGACATATTGATCGCGTGCAACGCGCAAAAAATACGAGTGGAAGTCATACGTTAACGTGGCGGCATAGCCGCGCACGAAGGTTTCATCGGTCGTCAATCCACTTTTACGAGAGACATCCAGCGTCAAGCGATGATGATGGGAGAATTTTCGCCGAAGTATCGCGTGTGTCACCCGCTGTTGCGTATGCAAACGGTCATCCCAAAGATGATAAAAGGTGAGTTCAGTGTCGGTAATGGCGCGACTTCCAACGCCCAATGTAATAGCGTCATTGGGATCGAAATTGAGGTTGTAATAATCACGGAGATTGGTGCGCCCAAATCCGACAATTCCAAATACATCGCCCCCGACCTCTGATGTAATGGAGCCGCCAATAAATCCACTACTCGCAATCTGCGCGGATAAAACAGTTCGCAGCCATCCACCATCCAGCTTATTTTCGTAACCCGCTCGAGTTTGCGCAAAGCCCGTTTTGTCCCGATAGTATCCAAGCCATGCCGTCTGGGTCTCGGTATTCGCCCGAAGGTTAATATCGCCTGCGCGGCTGCCATCATCAGAGCGATACCAGGATGGCGTGAGCTTGAAGCTAATGTGGTCATCGACCGAGTTTGCACCCGCCGCTGGTTGCGAGCCAGTGTCTGACGATTGCGATTGCACCGCACCCGAAGCAAACAAGATCAGAAGAAAAACGAAACCTACGATGTGGTCCCAGATGCGCACTGACAAATTGGCGTGCCATTGTGTAATTTGTAACGGTGGCTTCGGGCTGGTGTGCTTCATGAATTTATAGCTTAAATTTCAATTTTGGTTATTGTGTCGTGCCGCCGGATATGTGCGGTGAGATTAAGCAAATGATTCTGGCGTGGTCATCGCTTTCATTACTGTTTCCACGCGCCCATTGCGTTCGCGAGTCTCGAACCACCAAGTCGCGCCTTTTTTTACCGCGACATAGCCGTCTACGCCGTTAATGAAACGTGCCGCCACCATACCGAGAGTGGGTTGATGACCAATCACGATGACGTTGAATGCAGAATCAGGCCAGCGTGCCGCACTGATAACAGATTCTGGCGCGGCGTCCGGCGCAATGCCGTCGACGGTTTCAAATTTCATCTGCAAAGCGGCCGCTGTCTGTTGCGCGCGGGTCGCCGGACTGGCAATGACCCGCCAACTGCCGAAATCATCATGCAACTGTTTTCTCAGCCAGGTGGCCATGGACTCGGCCTGTTTGCGGCCTTTCAGCGTCAGGTTTCTGGCTAGGTCCGTAGGTGCCAAATCCTCTGCTTCGGCGTGTCGCCATAAAATAATTTGCATGCGAATAAGTCCTTACAAAACGACAAATGAATAATATTCAATTAAACGAGAACGTGTAGCTTAGATCAATCGAATTGTCTGTGCCGGCGCGGACAATAATCGAGATTCGGCGCGATAAATTGTAGGTTAATTTCACCACGCTCGACGCACCTGCCAAGCTTTGCTCATAGGATACATATGCGTTTGCTGACAAGCGTTTGCCCAGCGTCACAATTTGAGAGTTTAGATTTGCCGGGGCCCCGCCGCCACCCGAGCTGGTCGTCAAGCCTGCGGCGGTCGTAGTGGGCAGGCTGCTCTGGTTGCCACCAAGGCTGCCGGAGCTTACCGTCAACTGATCAAAACCTAGGCCCTGCGCGATCTGGCGCGGCAGGCTGTCGGACGACCCACCAAGAATTGCCGTGGCCGCTGATAACAATAATGCAGAGTCACTGCTGCCTGCCTGATCCTGGCCACGCCCCACCACAATCCACGATAGCTTTTCGGTATCAGGAACATTGGGTTCGGACACCAAACGCACCCGCGGCTCGGCCACTGATCCGGTAATTTCAACTCCTGCCTCCACTGCCAGGCCTTTGCGTAGCGCCAACACATTTAGCCCAGCCGTCTCAATGGGCCCCTGAAAATTCAGGATGCCTCGCTCAATCGTAAGGTACTGACCATACGCGTCAAAGGTGCCGCTGACTGCACTCACCGACCCGAGCACGCGCAGCGCACTCTTCGGCTGAGCCCGCAGGCTGAGCGCACCCGCCAAACGGGTGCTTAGCCCGCGACCGTTGAAATAAAGCTGGTTCCCTAAGTCGACATCAATATCGACGCTGAATCGCACTGCTTTATCAGCCGGAAGCGTGCGTCCTCGCACCAGCACATCATCCGACAAGTGCGGCGGTGCGGCGCTCGCGATTTCAAAATAACCTACATCGGCACGCAATTTTCCATTCACGCCCACCGCATCCCAAGCCGTATTGACAGTGGTCTCACCACTCAACATCAGCCAGCGATTGGTGCGCTGAATCAAGGCAAGTTTGTCAGCTTTGAATTTAAACGCGCCCTTGCCATCGGCAAGCGCCAATTCTCCACTCCCTGTTAAGGTTCCCGGTGTTGATTTGAGCTCAGCAAAATTAATGCGGCCTTCACGCGGACGCACAATAGGATCAGCGCGGAAGCTAAACCGACTAAGCTTTGCGCGGTTATCCGCAAAATCAATATCAACAGCTCCATCGGACAATTTGAAACCTTCGTCTGGCCACGCGGCGGTAATGTCTGATCCTCGTAGTGAGCCCATCGCGATCGGCGATGCGCCAGTGCCTTTTACATTCAGTGCGCCGCGCAGTTTGCCGGTTAGCTGTAACGCAGGGTCGATCAGCGGGCCCAACCAGGAGATTGAAGCCATATCGGCATTCACATTCAACTCAATTGGCTTCGATTTCGCAAGTTGCCAGAATCCCGACTTACTACCCGTGTTGCCTGTGCTAACCGGGGGCTGTAATTCAAACGCGCCGCTGCCGCTCAGCGAACCTAATTTTTCGCCTTTGGCCAGCAGTGTGGCGGACACCTTGTCTTGCACTGCGGTGAGCTTGATTTCCAGGTCAGTCAAGCCTGGCACGATAGCGATATCACCCGGCAGCTGTATATCCCCTGACTCGCGAAATACCCGCAGGCTGCCGTTAAGATGGTCGGTGGCACGCAGGTCCCAATCAGCACCCAGCGTAAGTTTTGATCCATCAGGACTACGCGATTTCGTACTCGCATTTATCCCACTGCCGTCGGTGAGGTCTTTGTTCGCGCGTAACGCGCTTAATTGCAAACCGCTCTGCAGTTGCAGACCGCTGACATCGCCGCGTAAACGCCAACCCATTGGCGTCCATTCGGTCTCGATAAAACGGACGCGCGCGGCAGGCGCATTGGCCTTTGAAAATTCAGACGGACTAGCGGTGTTTGCATTTATGGATTTACTGATCGCAGCGGTTGACCGCAGCTCCACCATGCCGAGCTTGAATTGCTCATGTGCAGATTGCCAGGATAACGCTAACGGGGCAGAGCGCGCGGCCGCTAAATTGGCAAACCGGGAATGGATCGTCAAACGATCCAGGCTACCTTGCCAATCCAACCCTGATGCTGATGTCGGCACTGGAACTGCCGACGAGCCCGACATTAACCCACCAGCAATTCCGATTTCGGCAGTCTCGCCCTCCGATACCTTGGCGACTAATCGCAAGGTGTGGGATGCGCGCGTGCCGCTAAGATTGACATCTATTTGCTCTGCCAGGGTCACCGGGGCAGCGCCCGTCGGTGGGTTTGGACTGTGTTTTACGCCAATTATTTTGAGTGCGCCGTCCAGCGCACCCGTCAGTTCTTCTTTCGAGTTTGTCGTCAGCTTCGTGGTTGTCTTCGGGCTCAGTTTTACATTAAGCATGGCTTGCTCAATCGAAAATCCTGACCCTAAATTCAACGATATTGCGTTCGCGTTTATCTCACCGGTCGGTGCCGCCATGGTTCCCGTCAATTCGCCGGTGGCATCGATTTTGCCACTTACGCCAAATCCAAGCGTATCCAGGCTAGGCGCCGCGATTCTAAATTTTAACTGGTCATCTGCCCAGCCCCATGCGCCATTGGCGTCGAATCGATTTCCGGCCAGGTCAAGCATGACCTCAAAATGCGCCAAGCGTGATGGCGTGAACTGAATATCGCCGCGCCCCGCCAGCAGGTGTACGCCATCTTTCGCCATGATGACGCTGTCGCGCAGATCAAATTTAATATTTGCGCTCAACTCGGGCTTCAGCTCGCCGGAGGCATTGAATCCCGCATTGAGCTTGGCACGAGGTAGATCTGCAAAGCGAGACGGGTCGAAATCGTTAACACCACCACTAAGATTAAAAGCACGATTTTTTATCAGGCTTAAATGCCCCCTGGCCTTGAGTGAAGCGTTGCCTGCCAGCAAGTTGACGGCCTTGATTTCTACTTCGCCATCCTTGTGGGCCGCAATGAGTTCACCGCGCCAAGGCGCTATTTTATTGCCCGGTTCCTGCAATTTTGCATCGATGGATTGCATCGTTTCGCTCGCCATTAAGGTAAGCCCGCCATTGAGCCGCGTTGATTTTAAAGTCGATACCCATAGCCGTGGATCGAGATTGGTCACACTCAATTCGGCGCTGACCACGCGGTTGCGAAGACTAGCAGTACCGGTCAACGTTGCTGCACCAGGATCATTTGTTAACGATAAATTGTGCAATGTCAGCGCATTGTTTTTCCACTCGGCATCGGCGCGTACTGACGTGATCGGAATACCGCCTAGGTCAAGTGCCAACGCGTTTCGATTGGTGATCTCAATCGGCCCGGTAAGAACCCACTCATTGATTCCAAAAGCAGCGCCTGTAGTTGCACTCGTAGTTGCGTCGGCCGTTGTAGTGCGCGTGATATTTTTCGTGGTCAAATCCGACACCAGATTGGCGCGCATCGTCAAAGCTGCTTTGGGCGCGCCGCTACTAAATACAGCCGGGTCAATTTCGCCCATGTTGATCGACGCACTTTGAACAGGTACCCGCGCAAACGGCGTCAGTTTTATATTGGCATCGCCCGATAGATTCCAGCCGGTTGCTGTTGCGCTCACGACAATGGCATCAAGGGTTCCACTAACATCCGCACTGATCTTATATGCCTTGTCATCGCGAGCGCCGCTGATCTTTGCCGACGCGGCCAAATTGAATGGCGCCGCACCATCCATCATCAGGCTGGCCGCCACCTTACCCGCCACCGTCGTGAACACTGCATCAGTAACTTTATGAAATCGTCCATCGCTCACGATGCGGGCCTGAATATCCCTGACCTCCACCAATGCAACAGGAGCCAAGCCTGCTGCGGCTTCCCACGCCACCACTTGCAGATGATCAATATGAAGCGATGTGATTTCTAACGGCGCCGACAACGTTAGATTCGTCGGAATTTTTGCCAGATCATTGCTGGGCTTGATCGCTATCGTCAAGCGCGCGATGCGCAATGAATTAATAATAACTTTTCTGGAAAATGTCGCGCGTGATTGCCAATCAAAAGATATGTCCGTTGCGTCAATAAGCTGGGTATCAGACTCGAAATGCAGCTTGGCAATCTTAAAGGGGCCGGACAGCTTGCCATCAAGACCCTCAACGGTCAGAACGCCGCCTGCAAGACGTTCGGCCATCGAAACTGCCACGCGCAGGCCTGGCACCGTATTCAGTGTCCATGCTACGAACAGCAGCGAAGCGATAGTTAGCGCAACGATACCTAGAACGACCTTCCACAGCCAATGTCGGCCTAACCGCAAGGGAGAGTTCGCGCGATTTTTTGCGCTGCTGACGGGTGGCGTAGGCATAGTCAAAATTTTAAAAAGCAACCGAAATTGAAAACACCGGCCGTACCTTATGGTCACGCACGCTATAGGCTAAATCCAGTGCTAACGGTCCGGCCGGGCTGCGCCACCGCGCGCCCATTCCGACGCCGGAAAGCAAGGGAAATAAGCCCTTGGGCTGATCGGTGACACCCCCAACATCGTAAAACGCAGCCACCCCCCATTGCGGGCTGGCCGAGTCGCCAAGCCAATGTACATATTCTGTCATGCCAGCGACGAGGTAGCGTCCGCCAACGGTCGCGTTACCTTCGCTGACGCCGATGCTCTGATAACCATAGCCGCGAACCGATTGCGCGCCACCTGCACGAAACAAATATTCTTCGGGTACACCTACGCGCGATTCAGCGGCTGTAATGCCGCCGTCAAATCGCATCGTGAACAGGTCATTTTTAAAAACCGTCCAGTACTGCTGAATTTTAAAAATGCCGCGTATGAAATTTTGATCGGATAACAACGCCTTGGCGGCACCTCCGATTTGTGCATTTATCACCTGACCACTGCGTGGATCCAGCACGTTATCAACGTTGCGCCAGGTCCATGAATAATTGAGCGCCAGCGCATTACGTGGCGCATTGTTTATCGGGATCGCGTTCGCCGCGAGGCTAGCGTCAACGTCGCGCTGCTCGCGCTGAAAATTAAGCGAGAGACGCGTTTCAATGATGCCGCGATTTTGTGCGCGCGCCACGCCGACGCCTTCGCGACGCGTCAGCAGGCCTTGATTGCGGGAGCGTTCCGCCAACACCCCAAAAGTATCGCGATATCCGCTTAACGTCTGCGGTAAATTGATATCGGCAAAGCCCAACTGCTCAATTTGATCAGCGCGCAAGCCTACGGCCAATAGCCAGCCGCGATTGAAAATATTGGCATCGCGATAAATAAGCTCGCCGCGTGCACCATTGTTGGTGCTGAATCCCGCACCCACCGAAAACCGCTTTGGCAGCGCTTCTGTCACCCTCACCCTCACTGGAACCCTTACCTGCCTCGACTCCGATTCCAATCCTAAAGCATTTGAAGTGGTCTGCGGCGGCTCTACGACAGCGGGCCCAGCGGGCAAAGTGGGATCAAACTCGGAATCAAGATTGATGTCAACCAGCACCGACGAAAAATACGGCGTATTTTGCAAGGAGCGCTGTAGCTCCAGCAATCGCCGCTGTGAATACGGCTCGCCCACATAGAGCTGGTTATAGCGCTCAATCAAACTTCGTTTGTAAGTTTTAAGGCCCTCGATTTCGACTAAGCCCAACGTATAGGCGGGCCCGCTATTGAGCTCGACGCGGAGGCTGACAGTCGCATTTTCTGCGTCTACATCGGCCAAGCTATCGGTCATCACCGCCGCCGGATAATCTTCGGCAAACAAGTTTTGTAACAGCTCGCGCTTCGCCCGCGACCAATCGGCCTGCCGAAATGGGCTACCTTTTGCCAGCAGCCAAGCGTCGCGCAATTGCCTCATACGATCCTGCTTTGCTTGCTTACTTGCTCCGCTACGATCTGCCGCACCATCTTTGGGCACATCCTGTGAAGCGATATCTCCAGAGAAAATAATCTCGACCGTGCTGATTGCACTGCGCGGCCCGGCCTCTACCACCAGCCGCAACCCGCCTGATTTTCCTTTATCGGCATCGCGAACCAGCTTGAACGTTGCTGCAAAATATCCCTCGGTTGCGGTCAACTCGGCCGCCCTTACGATCGCCGCACGTGGCAGGCTGACCACGTTATCGGTAATCATTTCGTCGGGGTTGGGCAACGTTAAATTTGCTCTGAGCAAGGCCTGCAATGGTTCCGGCGCATCAATGGCCACGGAATTGGGCACGGCTGCAAACACGTTTGCGCCGCCGCAAAGGAACAGCGCGACGGAAACAATGATGGGGAAAGTGAAGGAAAACGTAAACGCGAGTGCGACGGATCGACGCGGCATAAAGCCACTCACGCAAGAGCGCGGCATCAATATCTGATTGCAGCTCGACGACTGATAGAAACTCACGGATTCAATATTCACGGCGAATTTTATCAAGCCAAACGCAGCCGCTACGAATATTGTTTTTGTGGGTCAATCCGCGCAGGGCAATGCCAACACTTCAAATCGGCATACAGAGCTACGAATGGTCTATTGACGGCATCTTGCGCGCGTCAATCTCGGCTCGCCGATTCATTACGGAACGGTGCAGCTATGCCGAAACGGCATGAAAATTGCGGTGGTTTTCTTGAAATACGCACCCCGAAAACATCTTTCACAAATATTCTTAAATTACTCCTTCCCCAGTAAACATTGCGACGCCAATGTTGACGACACACCTTTAAGACGCACCTACGGAGATCAGGCCATGAATCGCTATTCACGCTCACTCATTTTCACACTGCTTGCCGCTGTGTCCTCAAGCCTGATCGCGGTAGCAGACGCACAGACCACCATTGAAAAAATCCGCAAAACCAATACCATCACCATCGCCTATCGAGAGTCCTCTATTCCGTTTGCTTATTTGGATGACACTAAAAATCCGATTGGCTATTCGCTCGATATTTGCGCCCAACTCGTTGAAGGCATTAAACGCGAATTGAAGTTGCCTAAACTCATCGTTAATCTGGTGCCCGTTCAAGCGGCCGAGCGTATCCCCTTTGTAACCAACGGAAAAATTGATCTCGAGTGCGGGAACACCACCGCAACAGCAGAGCGTAAAACCAAAGCCGCATTTACCATGCCGATTTTTATTGCGGGTGCCGCCACACTTGCGCGCGTCAAGCCCGATACATCGTCACTGAGCGATTTTCGCGGTAAGCGAATTATTGTAGCGGTTGGCACCACGGGAGAAAAAGTACTTTCTGAGGCAAACAAAGCCGGTTACAACATTAAATCTTTGATCGTCAAAAGCAATGCCGATGCATTCACCGCACTAAAAGAAGCCAAAGCGGATGGTTGGATAACAGATGACGTTCTGCTCGCCAGTTTTCGCGCCACAGCCGATAAACCCGCTGATTTTGTGCTGCTGGAAAAGCGCCACACCATCGAGCCACTGGCAATCATGATGCGCCTGAATGACCCTGCGTTTGAAGCGCTGATTGACAAGGAAATGATCCGGTTGGTAACGGACGAAAAATTACAGGCGCTTTACAAAAAATGGTTCACGTCGCCCATCGCGCCGAAAGGGATAAATTTAGCCTTGCCGCCGAGTCGCATGCTGCGCGAATATTTTCGTTTTCCGACAAAATCAGTTTCAAATGTAGATATTATTTTGCTGTAGCTGATGTGGTTTTGGCGATTTCCGTCCCCACCTCTCTTCGCCAGAAAGTCTTCTAGCGTCGATTTCACTTCAATATCAGATGCGACGCCCTTGCCTTGCGTAAACGCGGAAATGCTCATTAAATTCCAGAAGTTGGGCACACGCACGACAAATCCGCTGTTAGGCAGCTTTAGAAAGAAAATGCGTCCCGCCGTCGGCCCTTCTGCACTGCCACCGGTCGCCTCGCCAATCACCGACAGGCGTTTTTCATCTTTTAATTTGGCAGCCAGCACCGTCGTCCCAGACGCATTAACCGGGCTGGATAATAGGGTGCCCCGTCCCGAGAAACGATCTGCAGCGAGCGCATTTGGGCGCTGATCCGGGGTAGTCTCGTTGGTAATACGCTCATAAACACGCTCGCCAATCTGCAGAAATTTCCTACCGGCGGCTCAAAGATTTCTGTGCGATCTCCCCATGTTTCAACACCCTTGGTCCACGCACCAAAGCGAATCGCCTTTTGCTGAATCGGCTTATTCCAGATAAACGGTTTCTTGAGCAAAAGCAAAGCCAGCGCCACATTCGTATCGCCCGATCCGCCACCGTTTTCGCGCAGATCAATAATCAGATGCTCAACTTTTTCACGATTTGGCACCTTAAAAAATGCCGAATAAAACCCCGCAGGACCGACTGAATGACGATAATTGATGAAGGTGTCAATTTTCAAGATCGCCGTCTTGTCACCAACCAGCTTCCAATCAATACTTTTATTAAATTCGCCGCGATATGCAGTGGACTGCCAAGGCAATTTCACCCATTCACGAAACGTAATAGCAGCTAGAATCAAGGTTTTTTTCTGCTTCTCGCCTGGCATTACGATCAACAGTTTAAATTGCGGTGCAAAGCCATAAAAAATCGGATAAAACTGATCAACATCAGACCCCATTAAGTCGCTATCCGCCGCCAGCTTGCTCTATCGCGACTCATCCGTAAACCCGTCGACCGAAATCGCGCGCTCGATTCGCTTAAGAACAGTGCCTACCGGCTGGCCATTGATCGCCATGATTTCGGTGCCACGAGGCAATGCGTTTTGTGTATCATCGCCGCCAAAAACAAATATGTGATAATCGAAAAGTTTGAACCGAAACGGCAAATACGTGAGTATATTGCGGCGATATTTCATCATCGCGCCTGAAAACTCCACTTTGGTATGATCGCAGCGGATAGTCGCCAGCATCAGCAATATTTCCCCATAAAGATCAGCATCTGTGATCAGGGTTTTCACGCGCTTTTCGAGCTTGTCAAACGCAGCTTCAATGTCTGATTTCGGCACATAACGATACAAACCGGAATGCGCTTTCTCAAGCGCTACGCGTAGCAGCATCACATCTACCCTTGCCTGTTCAGAGGTAAGCATCATTTCAGCGTAGGTTAAAGGTATGGACGCTGCCGCATGCGCGCACATATGCATACAAATGAGCAGAAAAGAATTCAGAATCGTGGCTATTTTCGTAACAGCGCTCATGCGGGCTTCCCGGTTGGTTTTCGACTTTGCAAAATTACCGGTTTGTTAAGCGTTACGCGTCGCAAAAAACTGAACTCAACATGAATTTATGATTTGAGACGCGTAACTGCCACGAGATTAGATATAAAGGCACCATATGAGACTTAGAGACTTGGCATTGCCCCAAATTTCGCGCCCCAAATGGCCTACAACAAAACGCCGTTCGGCGCAGGCGCGGAACGGCGTTTTGTCATGTTTACTCCACACGCTACATTGGATTATTTCAAGCCATCACCACATCAGCACGCGCTGGGCTGGCGGCAGGTACATTTTGTCGCCCGGTTTGACGTTAAAGGCATCATAAAAAACCTGTTGGTTGACCACGGCACCGTTCCCGCGCATGGGTGCAGGTGAGTGCGGATTGGATTTGATCAAGGCAATCAGAGCGTTATCACGGGTTTTATCGCGCCATACTTGTGCCCAGCCGAAGAAGAAACGTTGATCCCCGCTTAGGCCATCGATCACCGGTGCGCTGGTTTTACCGAGCGATAACCGATAGGCTTTATGAGCAACTGCTATACCTGAATTATCGGCAATATTCTCGCCGAGGGTCAGCGCGCCGTTGACGTGGTAGCCAGGCAGCGGCTCATAGCCGTCATATTGCCTGACGAGCGCTTTTGTTTTGGCCGCAAACATTTTGTGGTCTTGTTTAGTCCACCAATCCCGCAAATTGCCGTCGCCATCATATTGCGCGCCCTGATCGTCAAAGCCGTGACTGATTTCGTGGCCGATCACCGCACCGATGCCACCGTAGTTGGCGGCATCATCCGCTTTTGGATCAAAGAATGGCGGCTGTAAAATGCCAGCTGGAAAAGTGATGTCATTCATTTCCGGGTTGTATTGTGCATTTACCAGCTGCGGCGTCATGCCCCATTCGCTACGATCAATCGGCGCGCCCAGCTTGGCGAGGTTGCGACGATATTCAAACACGGCTGCGTTGCGCACATTGGCCACGACATCGTTGCGATCAACCGTCAGCGCGGAATAATCCCTGAATTTCGCCGGGTAGCCGATCTTGACCGCAATTTTTTTGAGCTTGTCCTGCGCAGCAATTTTGGTTGTAGCACTCATCCAGTCAAGGGTATCAATATCGAGACGAAAGGCTTCGAGCAAATTGCGCACCAACTCGTCAATCCGCGCTTTATCCTGCGCGCTGAAATACTGCGCCACGTAGATTTTGCCAACTTCTTCTCCCATCGCGCCTTCTACCAGCGCAATACCCCGCTTCCAGCGCGGACGATTTTCGGGAATCTCATACAGCGCCGTGCCTTTGAACGCGAAATTCTCATCCACCATCGCCTTGGTCAGCAGCGCTCCATAGCTATTGAGCACATGCCAGCGCAGGTATTGCTTCCAGTCCGGCAGCGGCATCTTGTCAATTAACGCCGCCACACGTTTCAAATAGCTCGGCTGGCCGACAATCAAATAATCGATTTTGCCGTCGAGACTGGCGGCCTTCAAATAGTTGGCCCACGCAAAACCAGGCACTTGTTGCCCCAGTTTATTGATCGCAATTTTGTTATAGCCTTTGATGGGATCGCGCAGCTCGACTTTGGTCCATTGCGCACGCGCCAGCTCTGTTTCCAACGCAAAAATATTTTTAGCCGATGCCTTTGCATCAGTATCGCCCGCCAGTGCAAGCATGCGTTCAATGTGGCCGAGATAGCTCGCGCGAATTTTGCCAAGTTTGGCGTCTTTCATGTTCAGATAGTAGTCCCGATCCGGCATGCCAATGCCACCCTGCTGCAAATCGACAACGTATCGGGTTGAGTCACGATTGTCCTGATGCACAAACATCACAAATGGAAGCGAAGCTTCTTCGCCGCCAATTTCTTGCGCCAGCGCGCCCATCAATTGCGCCACGTCTGCCTTGCTTTTGAGTGCCTCAATTCGCGCGAATTCAGGCGCCAGTGGCTTAAGCCCATTCGACTCGATCGTGGCTTCATCCATAAAGCTGGTGTACAAATCACCAATCTTACGCACACCACCGGTCGCGGCAGTATCCTTCGCCGCACCCTCAACAATGCCGCGCAAGCGCAGCTCGGTGCGGTCATGCAACTCATCAAAAGCACCGTACGACGCTTTGTCAGCGGGCAGATTGGTGTTGTCCAGCCATTTGCCGTTCACATGGCGATAGAAATCAGATTTTGGCGAGACTGATTTATCAGCATTGGCCAGATTAATTCCGGATGGCATGACAAGTGCCGTAGTGGCTGAGGTGGCTGGCACCGCCGCTGCCGCCGTCGGCGCGGACGCTTTGGGCGTGGCAGTTTGCGCCACAGCCGATGGTGCGGTGAGCGCGCTTGCTATGGCGATAGTAGCGATCGCCAGTGGTACCAGCGCATTAAGATTTGTCTTCAAACTATTTTCCTTTCAGGAGATGGAACCGGACATTGTATGCGGGTTTGTAGTGCGATTCAAAGCGATTTCGCCGTCACTGGCCACTTGCCTCAGCAAGCATTTTTAAAAATAGAATTCCGCATGATTGAATTGCAGCGATTAATGACAAACCACCCCAAGCGCACCACGCACTTTCCGACGCCGTGTGAAAAGTCGTTAGCGCAAAAAAATAAGACACTAAATCTAACATTGACAACAAAAATGCAAAGCAAAATCCAACAGGCACAACAACTGGTGCATAAGTAAAAAGAAGCACCACATCAGCACCGCCAAGCTTGTTCAAATCCCCCAAGCTGACTGCGATTGAAAGCATCATTAGTAATATTGACAGATCAATCAAAGCCCAAAAAACCATCAAATCGATGATTTTTCGCTCTTGATTTTTGACCGCGACACAAAGAATCCACATCACCCAAAGTATAGGAAACACAACACAAAGTAGTCCCGCAGGAAATTGTGGGGTAAAAAAAGTTGCGAGTACAGCACACATAACCACAAGCGAAGAAATCGATGTGATGCGAAAAAGCATTGGTATATCCGCAATTAAATGTTGTCGCTGCGTTTATTTAAAGCCCAAGCATGCTGGAAAAATATGGCAGGATTCTGGCGTTCAGATTGAGAATTAAACAGGTTTAAAAACCTCGAGGGTGTAAAGAATTTTGTGTAGATTGATTTTTTGCTAGGCTCTATGCAACCCAAGGAGCTTACATGAAACGTAACAAAGCCTTAAATGACAACCTCATGGCAAACGAC
>JAYVYF010000196.1:0-4475 GCA_043784585.1 Burkholderiales bacterium | reverse complement strand
GCCCCGGCACGATAGGCGAGCAGGAAGCCGATCTCGATCATCACGATACTGGCGGCAACGCCATAGACCGCCCAGTTCAGCTTTTGAATTTCTTCGGTTACCGATCCTGTTACCGGGAATAACCAAAACAGCGGCAGCGTGAACACGGCCGCAACCAGATAAAACGTTAGCAGCGAGATGACTGGATGTGCGCTCGTCGAAATACTTTTCTGCGTGACGTGATAGAGCACTTGGCCTACGATCGCGATCAAAAAAGCAATGAGAAGTCCCGTTTTCATCATGGTCTGTTCTTAAACGCCTTGCTTCAAACTGGCTTCGATAAACATATCCAAATCGCCGTCCAGCACTTTTTGAGTGGCGCTGGTTTCAACATTGGTGCGCAGATCCTTGATGCGTGATTGGTCGAGTACGTACGAGCGAATTTGATGGCCCCAGCCTACGTCGGTTTTGCCTGCCTCCAATTTATCCTGTTCGGCCTGACGCTTGCGGACTTCAAGTTCATATAGTTTCGCTTTTAGCATCGTCATCGCCTCTGCCTTGTTGCGATGTTGTGAGCGGTCATTTTGGCACTGCACCACGATGCCGGTTGGAGCATGTGTAATGCGAATCGCTGAATCGGTTTTGTTAATGTGCTGGCCGCCCGCGCCGGATGCGCGGAAGGTGTCTATGCGTAAATCGGCGGGATTGATGTCTACCGCAATCGAATCATCGACCTCAGGATACACAAACAAGCTCGCAAATGAGGTGTGCCGACCACCGGAAGAATCGAACGGTGATTTGCGCACCAAGCGATGCACGCCGGTTTCGGAGCGCAGATATCCATACGCATAATCGCCGCTGATTTTGATTGTCGCGCTTTTGATCCCCGCAACCTCGCCATCAGATTGCTCAAGCAATTCGGTTTTGAAACCTTTGCGCTCGGCATAGCGTAAATATTGACGCAATAACATCGACGCCCAATCCTGCGCTTCCGTGCCGCCGGCGCCGGATTGAATATCAACGAAGCAATTAAATTGATCCGCTGCGCCTGAAAACATGCGGCGAAATTCCATATCGGCGACAATGACTTCAACGGCGCCAACATCGTCTCCGACCGCTTTAAGTGTGGAATCGTCCGCTTCTTCTTTTGCCATATCAAAAATCTCGCGCGAGTCGCGCAAACTTTGATCGACATGAATCAGCGTGTCGATGACCGCGTCCAGTGATTTCTTTTCGCGGCCCAATTCCTGAGCGCGTTTGGTGTCCGCCCAGACCGCCGGGTCTTCAACCAGGCTGGCGACTTCCTGCTGACGTTCTAATTTGCCGTCGAAGTCAAAGATACCTCCGCAACTCATGCGCGCGCGCGGACAAGTCGTTAAGGCTGTTGGAAATAAGGTTAATTTGATCGGCTTCCATGATGCTTTTCTGGGTTTTTTGTGAGGCTAGATTATAGCGGATGCGTGAGCCTATTCTGCTGCCGCTAAACACTTCCTTCCCAGACGACTTTTGCGCGTAATCTGCTTTTTTGAAGCGCAAGCCGAAAGCGGGTTGCTCGCAGAGGCTGTTCGGGATGAAATAGAAGAGCCAATATTGACGGGGGTTTCAAGGCATAACGCTTTGAACCCCGCTTAAACGGCGATGCTTTGTTTGCAGAAAAGTTTGCTTGGCAGAAGTTGTGAAAAAGTCGCCAGACCGTCAGCTTTTGGCTAGTATCGTAAAAATTGCGGAGGTAATAACAACCATGCAACCGCAAAAAATTAAAGCCTCTGCTTCGCGTGTTTGCGCTGCAAGTGAGCGGTTACAAATAAAAATGGCCCGAAAAATTAAACTTTCGGGCCATTATATTTTCCGACCTTACTTATTGGCGCGGCTCGCCGCGCTGGTTCACGGTAATGGTCGAGCCTGGTGGTGCGCTCATTTGCAGGCGGTGCTCGGCGCCGCGGAAGTTGTAGCTGACATCCCAATAGTCGGGGCGGCCATTTGCGACCGACTCGCAGCGCCGCACATCGCGATCATAAGTGTTGCCGTTGTTGTCGCGTCCTGTTTTGTTACCGATGGCTGCACCGCCAATCGCACCGAGCGCGGTAGCCACATCTTTACCGCGTCCGCCACCCACTTGATGACCCAACACGCCGCCAAGGATGCCACCAATAATCGCACCTGCGATGTTAGCGTCGCCGCCCCCCTCATTGACCTGCTGGCGCTCTACCCAGCAGCGACGGTCAGCCTGGCCCATCACCGCACGCACAGAGGTGACGGGCGCCTTATAAAGTCGCTCAGTGGGACGAACCCGATAATCATAGGTCGGGTAAGGCATGGGTTTGGGCAGCGGCACGGGCAACACATTTTGATAGTCGCCGCGATCCGAAACCATGCGAACCGAAGAAATGCGATTGTTCATGCCCATTTGCGCGAGCGACTCATAAGAACCGCGACGCAAAATCTCGCAGCGTCCGCGAAAATAGGCGTCTTCACAAACCTGCCAGGTGCCTCGATCGATCACGATCGAAGAAGCGCGATCATTAAAACCGGTGCGATCAAAATTCGCCACTTCACCCCGGGATGAAAATGCGCGTCCGCGAAAACCTTCTGACTCATAAAATGTGATTTGTGCGGCGGCTTCGCCGGCAAACATCAAGGCGAGTGCGGCCAGCATAATGCGCTTGCGGCTCGTTGCCAGGGTTACTTTTTCCATCAGCTCGCCAAATGGCGATCGGAATAGCGAAAAATGTGACATTCTTACTCCTTAAACGTTGTGAATTAAATTTCAATTTTTAATAAACCACTTCAACGCTTCCGCAACGGCTCCAGCAGCGATGTCAAACCATTATGATCAATCTCGCGCATTAACGCTAACAGCCGACCGAGCTCGCCGTCAGGAAACCCTTCACGTGCGAACCAGTGCAGATAATTGCCAGGCAAATCCGCGATCACGCGCCCGGCGTATTTGCCGTAGGGCATTTGCAGGGTGACTAATTTTTCGAGATCTCTGGCCTCCATACCTTGGGCTTGCGTGACTATCAGGCCGTGTGATCAATGGTCAATTGCAATGTTTTTGCGCCGCGGAATTCATTGATCGATGGCCGAAACACCGCGTCAATACTGGTGTCTAGGGCATCTGCCGAGCCAAAACGAATTGCGTCGAAGGTAGTGCCGTTAAGTGATAATTTCAATTTGAGATGCTTTTCGCCAACCACCTTTTGCTCGATAACTTTAAATGCGCCGGTAAACGAGGGCGCTGCAAAACCCTGGCCCCAGACTTTTGACTCCAGTGATTGTACAAAATCAAACGATAATTTATCAGCTGTGATCGCGCCGTCTGTTGCCAGTTGCTCCAACAAATCATGGGGTGAAACCAGGTCGCGCACCACCGTCTCAAAGGCTTTGGCGAAATCGACCATTGCGTCTTGTGGAATGGTCAAGCCCGCTGCCATTGAGTGGCCGCCGAATTTCACGATCATACCGGGATAACGCTTGGTAATGAGGTCGAGCGCATCACGCATATGCAGGCCCTGAATCGAGCGGCCCGAGCCCTTGAGGTTTCCTGCATTGTCACTCGCAAACGCGATCACGGGTCGATTATATTTCTCGCGAATACGTGAAGCCAAAATACCCACGACGCCTTGATGCCACGTCGGCTCGAAAATCGCAATCGCGTAGCGTTTACCAATATCAATATCCGCCAGCGAAGCCAATGCCTCATCACGCATATTGGCTTCAATCACGCGACGTTCGCGATTGAGCTGATCAAGCTGGCCGGCGAGCTTCATGGCGGTTTCATCATCGTCAGCGAGAAGGCACGCGATGCCGATGCTCATGTCCTCCAGCCGTCCGGCGGCATTGATGCGTGGGCCGACTACAAATCCAAAATCATAGGTGCTTGCGCGTCGATAATCGCGTCCTGCAACCTGCAGCAGCGCGCGAATGCCCGCACACATGCGGCCAGCTCTGACGCGGGCGAGACCTTGCTCGACCAACACGCGGTTATTGTGATCAAGTTTGACCACATCGGCCACGGTGCCGAGCGCGACCAGATCCAGTAAATCGGCAAGGTTCGGCTCGGCAATTTTTGTGAAATGATTCAAACGGCGTAACTCCGCGCGCAACGCCAGCATTACATAAAATATGACGCCCACTCCGGCCAGATTTTTGCTCGAAAAACTATCGCCGCGCTGATTGGGATTCACAATCACCGCCGCGTCGGGAAGTGCATCTCCGGGCAGATGGTGATCGGTCACCAGCACCCGGATGCCGCGCCGATTGGCCTCGGCCACACCATCCACACTGGCGATGCCGTTATCCACGGTGATGATGATGTCGGGATTTTTTGTCGCCGCCAGCACAACGATTTCCGGCGTTAAGCCATAACCATATTTAAATCTGTTTGGAACTACATAATCGACAATTGCACCCATCGCCGACAATGCGCGCATGCCGACCGCACATGCCGTGGCACCGTCCGCATCGTAGTCAGCGACGATTAAAATTTTCTGTTG
>JAYVYF010000195.1:0-4217 GCA_043784585.1 Burkholderiales bacterium | reverse complement strand
GTATAAGTTTCTGCCGCAGCAATAACTTTATCTGCATGTAAACAAATTTCGCAGCCACCACCCAGGGCAAGCCCATGAGGCATCGCGGTTTCGATTGGTGTAACGCAATGTCAAGAAACTCTGCGGACTGCGCTCGCAATGGGTGCAGATCGCGCGATTTTAATTGAGACAGCCGCCGAGATTCAGCCGCTGGCGGTGGCTAAATTACTTAAATCTATAGCAGACAAAGAAGCGCCGCAGCTTGTCATTTTGGGCAAGCAAGCGATTGATGACGACTCAAACCAGACCGGGCAAATGTTGGCAGCGCTGCTCAACTGGCCGCAAGCGACTTTTGCGTCGAAAGTCACGATCGCCAATGGAGAAGCGGAAGTGATGCGCGAGATTGATGGGGGTATGGAAACCGTTGCCATTAAATTGCCTGCAATTATCACCACCGATTTGCGTCTGAATACTCCACGTTATGCGACTCTACCGAACATCATGAAAGCCAAGAAAAAGCAGATGGACATCATCACCCCCGAAGCTTTGGGCGTTGATGTCACGCCTCGCCTCAAGACGCTGAAAGTGGTTGAGCCTGCCAAGCGTAAAAGCGGCGTGATGGTCGCAGATATAGCAGCGTTAATTGACAAACTTAAAAACGAAGCGAAAGTGATTTGATTTTGCGTGCAGGTTTAAATGCGGCGAAATCAAATCTTCTTGGCGTCCCGCGGGACTTCCGTTGGTCGAAACCGGGATCCTCAGTGACTCAAAGGAAATTCTAATCATGGCAACGCTTGTAATTGCAGAACACGACAACGCAGCACTAAGGCCCGGCGTAACCAACGCTATCGCCGCCGCACATCAAATTGGTGGCGACATTCATGTGCTGGTGGCCGGCAGCGGCTGTGCAGGTGCTGCCGCGGCTGCCGCTGCAATATCCGGCGTGACGAAAGTTCTGGTGGTGGATTCACCCAGTTATGCCAATACTGTCGCAGAAAATTTAGCGCCGCTGATTGTCAACCTCGCCCCAGCCTATTCGCATGTGCTGGCCAGTGCGAACGCATATGGCAAAAACGTATTGCCACGCGTTGCTGCGCTGTTGGACGTCATGCAAATTTCAGACATCGTGGCCGTTGAATCACCTGACACGTTTGTGCGCCCGATCTACGCCGGAAATGCATTTGCGACCGTGCAATCCAGCGACAAAATTAAGATCATTACGGTGCGTTCAACCGGCTTTGACGCGGCGCCTGATAGTGGCACGGGCGGACCTGCCGCCATCGAAAGCATTAATGCGGGTGCTGACGCTGGCAATTCACGCGTGGTGAAACAAGAGCTTACCAAGTCGGATCGTCCTGAGTTAGCGGCGGCAAAGCGCATTGTTTCAGGCGGACGTGGCATGGGCGATGGCGACAAATATCGCGCCGTATTGGAGCCGCTGGCAGACAAACTCGGTGCCGCACTCGGTGCCTCAAGAGCCGCCGTGGACGCGGGGTTTGTGCCGAATGACTATCAGGTCGGCCAGACCGGAAAAATTGTTGCGCCAGAGCTGTATATTGCCATCGGTATCTCCGGTGCAATTCAGCATTTGGCGGGCATGAAAGAAAGCAAAGTGATTGTCGCGATTAATAAAGACCCGGAAGCACCGATTTTTCAGGTCGCGGATTACGGATTGGTCGGCGATCTTTTCACGTTGGTTCCCGAATTAACTGCTGCGCTATAAAAAGCCATGCTCATTCCAAGCCCAGCTTCTCGATGGAGACTCCCTTGCGGGGGATTGGGCGAGGAATCTGTATTTAAAAAACGTAACCCGAAATCACCGAAACCCTGTCAGGAAACCCCATGAGCGAATACGTTGCCCCCCTAAAAGACATTACTTTTTTATTGAAACACGTCGTCGGCATTGAGCAAATCGGCAGACTGCCTGGCTGCGAAGAGGTAACTGAGGATTTGGTCAGCGCGATCATGGAGGAGGCGGGCAAACTCGCTACCAATGTGCTGTCGCCAATCAATCGTTCTGGCGATAAAGAAGGTGCCAAATGGAACGACGGCGTGGTGACGACACCCGCAGGGTTCAAGGATGCGTACTGGCAGTATGCGGAAGGTGGCTGGAGTGCTCTGTCTGGCCCGGTAGAATTCGGTGGCCAGGGTTTACCGCACAGTGTGGGCATTCCTGTCAGTGAGGTGATTGGCAGCGCGAATATGGCGTTCAAACTATGCCCGTTGCTGACAAACGGCGCGGTTGATGCGCTGATGGAACACGCCTCGCAAGAAATCAAAGAAAAATTTCTGCCGAAAATGGTCGCAGGCGTTTGGTCTGGCACCATGAATCTTACCGAGCCGCAGGCCGGTTCTGATCTCGCGCTGGTGCGCAGCAGAGCTGTCCCGCAAGCCGATGGCACCTATAAAATTTCCGGCCAGAAAATTTTTATCACTTTTGGCGAGCACGATTACACTGAAAATATTATTCACCTGGTGCTGGCCCGCATCGAAGGCGCGCCCGAAGGCGTGAAAGGTATTTCGCTATTTGTGGTGCCAAAAAACATGGTGAATGCGGATGGTTCGGTTGGTGCACGCAACGACGTGAAATGCGTTTCGATTGAACACAAGCTCGGCATCCATGCGAGCCCGACTTGTGTAATGGTTTACGGCGACGCAGGCGGCGCGACCGGTTATGTGGTGGGCGAGCCCAATCGTGGCCTTGAGTATATGTTTGTGATGATGAATGCAGCGCGTTTGGGTGTTGGCCTCGAAGGCGTTTCGATCGCCGAGCGCGCCTATCAGCATGCCCTGGTGTGGGCGCGTGAACGCGTACAGGGCCGTCCAAGCACCCCGGTGCCTGCGTCGTTTGGCGAGCGACCAAAATCCGTACCGATCATTTTTCACCCTGATGTGAAACGCATGCTGCTCACGATGCGCGCCTATGCGGAAGCTTGTCGCGCGTTAATTTACTGGACGGCAAGCTGCCTCGACATCGCCGAGCGCTCGACCAACGAAACCGAAAAACATATGCACCAATCGCTGGTCGATTTGATGATTCCAATTGTGAAAGGTTGGACCACCGAAGTCGGCATTGATGTTGCGTCACTCGGCGTACAAATTCACGGCGGTATGGGCTATGTGGAAGATACCGGGGCGGCTCAGTATTACCGCGATGCCCGAATCTCCACAATTTACGAAGGCACCACTGGTATTCAGGCCAATGATTTAGCGGGTCGCAAAGTAGGCCGCGAAGGAGGTGCAACCGCGTTCGTATTCATCAAAGAAATGGAAAAATTAGTGCCGATGCTGGAAGCCGCGAACGACGTTAACCTCAAAGCGTTTAGTAAACAATTCTCCAATGGTCTAAAAGAATTCAAGCGCGCCACCGAATGGATCGCACTCACGTTTCCCACCAATCAGGGTGCGGTGAATGCGGGCTCAGTGCATTATTTGAAGCTTGCGGGCACCGTCAGCGGGGGATGGATGATGGGGCGTGCTGCGTTGATTGCCGCAAAGCAGTTGGCGGCAGGCGAGGGTGATGCTGATTTCTTGAAAGCCAAGATCATTACGACGCGCTTTTATGGGGACCACATCATTACACTGAGCAGCGGTTTTGCGGATGCGATTGTGACGGGGGCGGATAGCGTGTTGCAGATGGAAGAGGCGTATTTTTAAGTCGTGTTGCCCTATAGTCTCGCCGAATATCCAATTGAGTAGGTTGTTTCAAGGGCTTCTAGGCGCTCAGTTAATCAATACAAAAATCGGAAAATGAACCGCCCCGGGCTTGACGGAGGCTCTTGAACTTGAGTAGATGGAGTCTTTATGAAGAAGAGCATGAGACACTCATTAGAAGTTAAAGAACGTACGGCACGGATGTATACGGAGCATCGCTCGGAACACTTTTCGGACTGGGCGCCGCCGCCCTTGATTGCAAGCTAAATCGGCTGCGCCACGCAAACGCTGTTGGACTGGGTGAAACAACGCCAGCGTGATACCGGTAAACGCCAAGGCCCCACCGGTGCCGAGCCAGAGCGTGTTAAAGCGCTCGAACGTGAGAACCGCGAGCAGCGTCGCGCCAACGAAATACTTTTTCATCGATGTCTTCTCGCGCGCCATCGTGCGCTGGCGCGTGAATTTCGAGCATGACCACCGATTTTGTACTCGATGCGCTCGAACAGGCGCTCTGCGCGCGGCATCCAGAGGACGACCCATCGTTAATCCAACACCGCGACCGAGGATCGCAATACGTCTCGATT
>JAYVYF010000194.1:0-19021 GCA_043784585.1 Burkholderiales bacterium | reverse complement strand
AGCGAGGCGCTGACACTGGAGCATTCGTTTTTTACCGAAACCAGCTTGTCACTGTCAACCACGCTCAGCGTCGAACGATTGCAAACCGAGCGATCAGTGCCGACTAACAATGCGTCCAACGCGGTGATTGGCAGCAACCTGATGAACAACGAGCGCGCGTCGCAGCATGCATTCGCAATTGGGCTAAACGGTCGTTACGCGATTACGGATTCGTTGTCGCTGCAAGGTAATTTGCGGGCTCGCCAACTTCAAAACGCGGATGGGCGCGGCAATAACGATTCCACCATTGCGCTCAATATTGGACTTGATTGGCAATTCGCCTCCGGCTGGTCTTTTAATATGTCGATTTACGAAAATCGCGGGGTGATCACAGACCGGCTTGCGGTCGAAAGCCCGCTGGCGACGCCGGTAGTGGTGCGCAATCGACCCAACGATCGCGGCGTATTTTTAGGCTTGCGCTACAGCGTGCGCGCCGGAATGTCATCTGCACCGCTAGGCGGGCGTACGGGTGGTGGCGCAGGACGAATCGAAGGCAGCGTATTCCTCGATACCAATGCCAATGACGCCCGCGACGGCAACGAAGCAGGCGCGGCCAATGTCGTCGTGGTGCTCGATGGGCGCTACAGCACACGCACCGATGCCGCCGGAAATTATCAATTTACGGATGTGGCATCCGGCGCTCACGCATTGACGGTGGTGCAAGATGACTTGCCGCTGCCGTGGACGATCAATTCCGAACGCCGTTATCTGGTGAGCGTGTCCACACGCGGCACCGCGCGGGTTGACATCGGTGCCAGAAGAATTCAATAGCCGGATTCAACAGCAAAATTCAGCAGCAAAATTCCGTGCGCTTAGAACAGCCGCACGCGCACTTGATCTGCCGATAAACGCAGCGCAGCTCTAACCGGATATTCCTTAACATCGCCCGCTTCCTGCGCTTTCAAAAGTATCGCGCGCTTCGATTCCCCTGCTGCGCAGATAAACACTTGTCGCGCCGCCGCAATGGGTGGAAGGGTCATCGTAACCCGCGCCTCGCGGCCCGCTTCGGCGCTAACGGCTTCAAACGCGTTCGCAGATACAAGGCAATGCGCAAGTTCTCGCGAGCGCGGAAACCAGGAAGCAGTGTGGCCGTCATCGCCGACGCCAAGCACGACGAGATCAACTCCGTTTACCAGTGCCGTGTCGTTTACAAACATCGCCGATAGCGACTGCGCAGCCAGCGCCGGCGTATCGCCCGCATGACGCAGCGAAATAAATTTTGCGGCTAGTGCTTGGCGCTGAATAAGATGGGTTCGAACCAGGTTTTCATTGCTCCTTTCATCATCCGTTAACACCCATCGTTCGTCCACCAGAAGCACCGTCACCAAACTCCATGCAATCGATTGCAGCGACAACGCTTCGAATAATAAAATAGGCGATTTACCGCCGGATACGGCTAATACCGCCCGTTGACGATCCCGAATAGCCGCATTCAAAAGGTCGGCAATTTCAGCAGCGACAAAATTCGCGTGCTCTTCGGGTGTTGCAAACAACATTGAGTTCACTTGCTTTTTCCTTAAGAAGATTTATGTAGTATATTTACATCAATATAAATCAACAAGATCGTTATTTTCATCAGCTTTCTCGCCAAATTTGCTAGTAATTTTTGCCTGCAGCAGCATTATTTGAAGCTAACTCAAGCCGATTTTTTCAAGTTAGAAAATAATTCAACATTGTAGTTTAACTACATAGAAACAGAACTGAATGAGCCTGTCTCAGCCTAAACGTATTGCAACACAAGATATTATCCCGCCACTTGATCTTATAATATTTGGCGGCATCGGTGATCTGGCCACGCGCAAACTCCTGCCCGCGCTGCTGATTCGTTTTCAAACCGGAGAGTTGGGAGAAATCGGAGAACACTTTCGCATTATTTGCCTTGGTCAGCAGGAATTAAGCCGTAAGGACTTCCAAAAGTTTATCTCCGAAAAAGTGGCTGACCATCTCGCTCCCACTATCGCCTGCGAATGGCCAAATTTTCTACCATGTGTCGACTACGTTTGCGTGGATGCAACATGTCCAGAAGATTATGTGGGCCTAAAAGCGTCCGTGCGTGAGGATGAGGCCGTGGTGCGGGTATTTTATTTATCAACCCCTCCAGATTTATTCACTGGCATCGTTGAAAACCTGGCGAGCGCGGGTTTAGTCCACAAAAATTGCCGCTTGGTCCTTGAAAAACCACTGGGGCGAGATCTGGCTTCCGCGCGCGCAATAAACGTGCATGTGCAGCGCTATTTTGAAGAGCGACAGATTTTTCGTATTGACCATTATCTCGGCAAAGAAACTGTCCAGAACCTGCTGGCCTTGCGGTTTGGCAACGTGCTGTTCGAACCACTATGGCGGCGCGAATGGGTGAGTGATGTGCAAATTACTATCGCGGAGAATATTGGTGTTGCGACGCGCGCGGGCTACTACGACCGCACCGGCGCGCTTCGCGACATGTTGCAGAACCATTTGCTGCAACTGCTTTGCATTGTTGCAATGGAACCGCCGGTAAGCTTGTCGCCCGATGCAGTACGCGACGAAAAACTTAAAATCATTAAAGCACTGAAGCCTTTTGGACCCGGAGAAATTGCCAATAACGTGGTGCGCGGGGCTTACCGGGCTGGTATGGTCAACGGCGTGATTGCAGCTGGATATGCCGACGAGAATGGCGTGCCGGAAGGCTCCACCACTGAAACCTATGTTGCGTTGAAAGCGGAAATTAATTCGTGGCGCTGGGCGGGTGTACCCTTTTTCCTGCGCACCGGTAAACGCATGCCCGAGCGCGTCGCTGAAATCGTGGTGCGCTTCCGTGCGTTGCCACATTCGATTTTTCCGGGCCTCACGGGCGCGGTTCATCCCAACACCTTGCACATCCGCCTCCAGCCTGACGAAGGCTTACGATTGCGGCTAATGGCAAAGACACCTGGTGAAGGCATGCAGTTACGGGCGACTGAGCTTGAACTGGATTTTCATGAAGCTTTTAAATCAACACCACTGGCGCCCCGCATGGAAGCTTATGAGCGTTTGTTGCTGGATGTGATGCGTGATCGCCCAACGCTATTTACACGCGGGGACGAACTCGAAGCCGCGTGGCAATGGCTTGAGCCAATTCTGGACGCATGGGAAAGCAACAACGAACCACCACGACCATATACAGCAGGCACTTGGGGCCCGCCTGCGGCGACCGCAATGCTCGGGCGTGAAGGCATGCTTTGGCGAGAAGAAGCATGATGCAACTTACAAAGGCATAAGCAGCGTGCGTAATCCTCTCCATCCACACGGATCACATAAGCCGAGCGATACGGCCCCAATATTACCCGAGCGCTCATCCACGCCTATGGCAACTAGTCGTCCACAACTCGTCGCCGATATTGGTGGCACACACGCGCGCTTTGGCCTCATTGAGTGTGCTGGCACGCGAGTGACCCACGTCAAAATCATGCGCTGTGCAGACTTTGTGACGCCCGCTGCTGCCGCGCTTGCCTACCTTGCCGACCAGCACGTTACCAACCTTCCCACCAGCGCTGCGTTCGCGCTCGCAGTTGCAATTGATGACGGTCCATTGAAGCTCACTAACGGGAGCTGGATATTTGAGCGAAACAACCTGCGCGCATTGCTGGGACTGGATCAGCTCGAGTTTTTGAACGACTTCGAGGCGCTCGCGCTTGGCTTGCCCGATCTCGACGTCGTTGATTATGCGCAGCTTGGAACCGGCATCTTCAGTCGCAATCATGTCATCGCGGTCATTGGACCAGGCACCGGTCTGGGCCTCGGCGCCGTGGCACCCACCGCTCACGGATGGGTCACCCTACCGGCTGAAGGCGGTCATGTTACGCTGGCCGCCAACGATGAATTAGAGTCTGAGCTGCTAAGGGTCGCGCGACAATCACATTCTCATGTTTCAGCGGAACGATTCTTATCGGGGATGGGCCTGCCGTTCCTTTATCGCACGCTTGCCAAAGTGCGCGCTGAAGCCTCAAATGAAACGTTTGTCGCACACGATATTACCCACGAAGCGCTGGAAAATAACGATCCGCTTTGTATCGCCACGCTTGAGTTATTTTGCGCGATGCTGGGCAGTTTTGCAGGCAATGCCGCACTTACACTTGGCGCTAAGGGTGGCGTGTTTATTGGTGGTGGCGTCGTGCCCAAGCTGGGTGATTTTTTCCTGCGCTCAAAGTTCCGTGAACGATTCATCGCAAAGGGTCGTTATCAACCATACCTTGAGAAAATTGCGACAGCGTTGATTACGTCCAGCGACGTGGCACTAAACGGTGCAGCAAAGGCGCTATCACCAAAAAATTGAGTTAGCGTCTGGGATGACGTAACGCGAATGCACCCAGTTCAGGCAGGTACCAAATATTTTGATAACGGCGCACGTACCACGCGAAATTGCGCCGACTATGAAACACAGTAAGCGACGGCCCCAGCGCGTAATAGTGCGCTCACTCATCGCGCCAATAATAGGTCGCAGAATCAAGCCTGTCATCGGTCGCGCCAGCGGCAGCAAAGGCGGCGTTGCCGCGTCCGCGCCGAGGTATTTAGAAATCAGGCTCATATTACCTTGCTGCAAACCAAAACTGAATTGAAGGTCGAAAACGCCGAAATGCTTGCTGATGATTTGGAAACGCAAAAATGCGAGACGCGTAGTACTGGATCAGGTTAGTTTTGATCGCGGCGTGACATGCGCTGTTTGCTGTCCAACCCGGCGACGTTGCCGCGGGCTGGTCTACTTGCCAACACTAGCTCGCTTCCAGCGTTCAGGTCGCCTGGCGCGGTGTAGCGAATCTTAAAATCGAGGGACAGGAAATCGACGCTGAGTTCGGCATGATGTAAACCTGCACGCCAATCCATCACCAGTTCACTCGCGTTACCTTCTTGCAGCGTCATTTGGCCGCTAAACGCAGGACAGGAGTTACGGAATTCAATCAGGGACAACAAATCTTTCACTACCCGCTTTTGCAGGGCAGCAGCAAGTTCGTCCGGCGAATAGAAATGCCGATTGATATCGCGCCCGCCGCCAGTTTGGGCCAACAGTGCCATATCGTTATCGCCCGCAAGCAAACCCACGTAATAAACCTGCGGGATGCCGGGCATGAAAAATTGAATTGCGCGCGCGAGCAAATATGCATTGTCATCATTGCCCAAGGCAGCGTAAAAAGTACAGTTCACCTGGTATCGATCGAGATTGGATGCCGCCGCGCCGGTCGCCAACTCGCTCTCGCCGCAACTATTTTTGTGAATTTTTTCCACTAATTGCTCGATTTCATGCGGCGGCATGAGCCCAGGTATACCCAGGCGATCACTCGCATCTGCGCCAATATCAATCACGCCAATGCCATCATGGGTATCCAGCACGTTGAGCGCATTGTTCGGGCGAATCGCGATCCATTTTTTTAGATATTGTGCCGTCTTGAAAAAAATGGAATGCAATACCAGCGGCGGCAGCGCGAAATCGTAGACCCAATCAACATGCCGCGCGATATCAATCTGTTTCCGGTAATGCGAATGAACCTCGACTAATACTTCGAGGCCCAAGGCCTTCGCTTTTGCGGCGAATGCCGCCATGAACTCAAATGTCTCGGGCATCATAAATGAACTAGCGCCCGCTTTCTTCACGGCATAGCCGACCGCATCCAGGCGAATAAGTCGCACGCCATTCGCCGCGAATGTTTCAAGAATTTTATTGAGGTAAGCACGGCCTTCGGGATGGTGCACGTCGATATCAATTTGGCTCGATGTGAACGACGTCCACAATATTTTTTGTTCGCCCGACTCACATGTCACTGTGGTCAGCGGGAGCCCCGGACGGGGCCGATACAAGGTCAGCAAATCCGACTCGGTCGCTCCGTTGGGAAATACTTTGTCGAGCGTTAAAAAGAGTCCGGCATAACGAGACTCACCCCCGAGTTTCAAAAAATCCAAAAACTGCGGCGACCGGGATGACATATGATTTACGATCACATCTGCCATGATGTCGACGTGAGCGCTGAGCGCCCTTATATCATCCCACGACCCAAGCCTAGCATCGACTTCGGTGTGATCAATCGGATCAAAGCCAGCATCAGCGCCGTCAATCGCATTAAAAAACGGCAGCAGATGCACCGCGCCAAACACCTCAGCGAGCGGCCCGGTGAGCAAAGCCTGCAAGTCTTTCAAATCGCCACCGGCAAGCCGGTCAGCGTAGGTAATGAGTTGAACCTTGTTTTTCATTTTTCTTTGAGGTGATGCAAGTTCGGATGTGGAGCCAGTTTTTTTATTAAGCCAGGTACGCTCCATGGGCAGACTTGCCTGCGCGTTCATTCCATGCCGGCACCATCAGCACCGGAAGGAGCGCGCAGCGGGTACGCCAAGCTGAATTCATCAGCAGGTAAAACTGACGCTTTAGAACGTGTATTTCAGTCCGATTTTCACTGAACGGCCATTAACGGCACGCGCTGCACCTCGACCATCGTTGGTTTCAGTAAAAGCCAGCTTGTTAAACAAATTATTAGCCCCCAGCAGCAGCACAAGGCTCTGGTTGAATTGATAATTTGCGAACGCGTTCACCACCGAATAGCCGGGAATCGTTACCGACAGCAATCCCGCAGGGCTGTCGTCTTTTGATTTCGTCGCGCCAATAACACTGCCACCAAAGCTGAAATCACCAATTGTGTACGACGGTGTGATTTGATAAATCACATCTGACTGTCGACGCGGCGTTTGCCCAATAACCGATTTTGTATTTGATTCTTTGATTTTTGCATCGGTATAGGTGAAGCCACCCGCCAAACGGAATTCGCCAACGGCGTAAGCGATTTCAGTTTCAAAACCCTTGGCATCGTACTTGTTGGCAGATGATTTCTGCGTGGTCAAATCAAAGTTGCTCTCCGCTGTCTTGGCACCAAAAACCGTCACGAAAGTCGAAAAATCACCAGCACGATACTTGACACCGAATTCAGTTTGTTTGACTTCGTTAATCGGAATCGGTGACGAACCATCGATCGTTGCCTGCGCGTTAAAGAATGTAATCCGATCACCGTTAAACGCGACTCCTTCGCTAAAACGCGCAAACATTGCCAGGTCTTTGGTCAGCCGATAATTAGCACCGAACGAAAACGAAGTATGCGTTTTTTTATAATTAATAATTCGTTCCAGGCTGGGGTTGTAAGTGGTGGATCCCGGTGGGCCAAATGTGGTCTGGTTATAGGTGCCGGTCGCCCTGATGCTGTCGTTGCGCACGCTGGCATCAAGATTCAACGGTCCCGTTTCAAACCCAATCGCGGCATAAGGTGCATTGGTTTTGTAATCGGAATCCGTGGTGTTCGAACAGCATCCGCCGAAGCCGTTAGTGCCATTGATGGCCGACGTCAGCACCGAAGGTTTGTCGCCACTTGCCTCAAGTAGATACTGATTAAAATTCCATGTGACCGCGTATTTTTGTAGCGACGTATAAAAACCGCCGGTCGCCGTAATGCTGGCGCTTTGATCCAAGTTGAATTTCTTCGATACCTTGATATCGTTTGCGGTTAGCGACAAATCATCAAGCGAGGTATTAAACACGACCGCCGTAAAAGCAGGGCCTGAATACGCACGACCGCGGTTAGGTCCCGTGGAGTAGGTTGTAGTCACATTCGCAACGTCGTCGCCGGGAAATATGCCGACGAAACGTCCGGTGTTTTTAGCGGTGCGGAATTTTTCATCCAGCATCCAGCCGCTACCCAAATTTACCTGCGATTCAACACCGACCGCGTTGCTTTTTGCAACAAAGCCATCGTTAAGATTAGTGCTGGCGCGTCCGTTTTCACGCGTCAGCGAAATATCTCGCGGCAAGTAGGGCGAGTAAAAGCTCGCCGTGCGCGGATCAATGCCCGCAACGGTGGAAATACTGCCGTTGGTAAACCGAACCGGCACGGGCAGATAACTTGGCGTGCGATCGTCAAGATGTTTTAAGCTGACGCGAATATAGCCGTCTTTAAATTCCTGAGTGATGTTAGCGCGTAGTTGACCGCCATTTTCCACATTGACACCTGAGTTGCGAACCCCCTCGCCTACGCGATAAAAGCCACCAATAAAGAATCGGGTTTTGTCGGCGAGCTTGCCGCCGACATCAAAATCAAGACGGGTCTGATCATAATCCAGGCCGCGCGATAGGCCGATGCTGCCGCCGCTTTCTTCGCCGGTTTTGCTAATGAAATTGAAGATACCGCCCGGCGCATTTGTGGCCAGCGTGGATGCCGAGCCGCCGCGAACGACTTCTAGTCGCTCGAGGCTGCCGTCAACACGCGAATAAGTATCCTGGGTTGCAAATTGAAAATCACCAAACTGCAATATGGGTAATCCGTCTTCCTGGAATTGAACGTAGCGACCGCCGCCGGCTGAGATCGGCACACCTCGTACGGTGACGTTGGCATTACTTTCACCGCCGCTGGATTCTGAACGCACACCGGGGATGGAGCGAAGTAGTTCAGCGGCGCTGGTTGCCTGCGTGCGAGCAATCGCTTGCTCGTTCATTGTCGAAATGGAGATGCTGGATTTCATTTTCGACACACCCTGCGGGGAACCCGTCACGACGATGGTATCGAGAGCGAGCGGACCCTTGTCTTTTTCTTCAACTGCGGGCTTTGCGGCGTCGGTTGCAGCCGGCGAAGCCTGTGCCCATGCGCTACCGCCGTAGCCAGTGATCTGACCGCTCATCTCAACTAGCGCAATCGATACCAAACTGACCAGAAATTTGGTATAACTGCCGTTTGTTTTATTCTTTGCAGTGGTTACTGTGAAATCGGTCGAGATGCAAGTCGTGTCTTGCTGCGTGGTGTTTATCGGGTTGTACATTTTCTCTCTCCAGGATTTATTGTGGACTCGACGCTGCCGCGCTATGGTCAATGGCCTTATTCACTTATGGCCCTATAGTTCTTCAGCCCTATACTTAGCAGCAGACATACCGAGTTTTTACGTTCCGGTAGTTTAGCGACGCTGGCTATTTCAGCTTGCTGAAATCACCCGTCTTTGCGGGCTGGTATTCAATCGACAGCGATCTACGGGATCATTTCAAACTCTATTTTGCTTAATAATTCACCCCTTAAACTTCTGCAAAGTTCGCCTCTGACGCCCATAATTTCGAGGCATTCAGGCTTGGGTAAAACGAGTATTATCCAAAATGCAATCGATTGCAATATTGCGCCGCAGCAATGCGTAAAATGCTTATATTCTTTAATTTTGCCAGCATTAATGTGTATACCGACCTGTAAAGCACCGCTCAAGCCGAAGAAATCTCAAGCCCTGCCGCAAAAAACTACCGCGCCCAAACGCGAGGTATCAACAACAAGACTAGAATCTTAGCCATGCCGGAAGGGTGAAGCGCTTTGTGCGATACTAGTCAAGATTTTGACACCGATGGTTGGTAGCGCAAACGTATTTGCAAAACCCGGGTTCACACAGCGACTGAAGCAAGCGTTGCTTCAGCAAAATTCATTTTATTTCAGCTGCTGGCGCGAATGACGAGCTGAGTGGGCAAATGATTGGGCAATGCCTCGACACCACTTTGAATCGCCAGCAGGGCATCGACCAGCGCGCGACCCGCCACCTCAATACTCTGGTGAATGGTGGTTAATGGCGGGTGGCAGTACGACGCCAGCTCAATATCGTCGTATCCCACCACGGCAATATCAGTCGGCACCGTAAGTCCCACATCATGCAATGCACCGATCGCGGTTATCGCCAATAAATCGCTACAGGCAAAAATTGCGTCGAAGGGTATTGGCTTAGCGATAAGTGTTTTTACCGCTGCGCGTGCCGCCTCTGCGATGAACGGCACCGTGAGCGCCAGTTCAGGAATCATCGGAATGCCTTCTTGTCGATGTGCCCGTGCGTAGCCTTCAAAACGTTGCGCAACTTCCGGCATTTGGGTATCGCCAAAAAATGCAATCCGGCGGCGACCGGTTTGCAGCAAATGGCGGGTAGCCAAGCTGCCGCCTTCAACATTGTCGCTGCCCACCGTGCAATACATTTGCTTCGACATCTCCGCGCCCCAGACGACCAACGGCAAATGCCGTGCTGCCAGCTCGTTGAGTTGATCATGGTGACGCCATTGACCGATCACAATGACACCGACTGCGCGACCCGAATCGCAGTATTGTGCCGCCAAATCAAGCCTTTCTGCATCAATCCGCGACAGCAGCATATCGTAGCCTTGCAGGGTTAGCGCATCCGCAATGCTGCCAAGCATGCCAATAAAAAAAGGATCTGATATACGCTGCCGAGACGAAGAGTCATACGGAATGACCACGGCAACAGTACGATTCTGCCCGCGCCGTAAATTTTGTGCGCCGACGTTTACCGAATATTTTAGCGACGCCGCCAATTCCGCAATCCGCGCCTGTGTTTTAGCGCTCACCAGTGGACTACGGCTCAGTGCACGCGATACGGTTGAAACCGATACGCCAGCCAAACGGGCAATGTCGTCCATTTGCACTTTTGATGGCGGCGATTTAAAGCCCGGCTTCAACGGCAACTGCTTTTTTTCCGGCCACTCGGCATTTTTACCAACCATGCGCCCGCCTTTCAGGGTGACTGGTCGCGTCCTTAAAATCGCCAGCGAACTCGGTTCCAGCATCGGGCCGACACCAGCACGTATAAAAATCCCGCGATGGCGGGACCGCTCCGTGAATTCCACAAATCGCCGCCGCCAGCGCGCTTGCTCGCGCGAGACTTTCTTTCAAAGGCCAACCATGCACAAGGCTGGCTAAAAACATGGCTGAAAACGCATCTCCAGCGCCCACCGTATCGGCGACAGTCACATTTTGAACAGCGTCATCTTCAGTCTCAAGCGACCCGCGCGCATCGAAATAGGCGTAACCGTCGGCTCCGCGGGTGACGATCACACCTGTTAATGCAAATGTTTTAATCAGTGCTGTGACTGCCATCCGAAATTTCTCGCTATGCCAAGGCAGGGGCGCCGCGCCGCTTTCACCAAACCACCCCAACAAAGTGCGCAGCTCTTCCTCATTGACTTTCAAGATGTCTGCAAGGGCTAACGAACCCTCGCAGATCGCACGAATATCCGGCATCTCTCGTAAATTTAGATCAAGGTAAACCTGGCCACCGAACTGACCACCAAAATCGCTCGCCAGGTGGCGAATGGTGTCGCGAGATTGCTTTGATCGCTGCGCTAGCGTCCCAAAATAGAGAAACTGTGCACGGCAACCTTTAATGGAATCCAACGCGGGTTGGAAATCAAGATAGTCCCATGCCTGATCGTCTGCAATGCTGAAATGATTTTCTGTTGGCGTGACCCGCACCTGCACCGTACCCGTAGGCCGCGCGGCATCTATTTGCAAACCATTCAAATTAACGCCAAATCGTGCTGCACCTTCGCGCACTAAATCGCCGTCTGCATCATTTCCAAGGCGCGTGATGAGGTAAACATCCGCGCCCAGCGCGGCAGCAGAACACGCGACATTAAACGGCGCGCCCCCCACTACGGTACGCAGGGGGAAAATATCCAGAAGCGCTTCGCCGAGGACGATGATGCCACCTTCAGCCTTAGCGTTTTCGCGTTGATCCGTGCCTTGAACCATAGGTTGAGCCATATTCAATGATTTTAATTTCGCCTCGATCCCGCTTCGGGTAGCAACGCAATACTTCCGCGCACTATGAACGCTGACATCGCCGATTATCGTGTGGTGCGCCTGCCATCGTTATCCAAAATCCAGCACACTATTGTGGCATAGCGCCATGATACTTTTTATAAACCGGCTTCTAGCGGCTGGATTTAACGACATTGTGTGCAACAACGCATTTGTAAACACGCGCGGACAAGCCCCGACAACAAACAAAAAGCGGTCTCGCGACCGCTTTTGTAAGACAAATTACGCCATCAGTCAGTTGACCATCTCAACTTGCCATCTGCACCGGAATTTTGCTGCGTTGTCCTTTAATGTGGTTTTTATCGTCCACATACACTAGATCAGGCTGGTAGTTATTCAGCTCGATTTCGTTGTAGGCCGCATAGCTGGCAATGATCAGAATATCGCCCGGTGCCGCTTGTCTCGCCGCCGCGCCGTTAACACTGACAATACCGGAACCACGCTGAGCGAAAATCGCATAAGTCGTAAAGCGTGCGCCGTTATTAACGTTATAAATATCAATTTGCTGATACTCCTTGATATCCGACGCATCCAATAAATTCTGGTCAATCGCGCACGAGCCCTCATAGTGCAATTCTGAATGAGTGGTGGTGACGCGGTGAATTTTAGATTTCAACATCATGCGTTGCATGGTTCCTCCAAGTGGAAGTAGTGGAGTATATAAACAATTATTAGATGAAACGCTCTAGGCGAAAAATCCAGTGTCAGCCCTCTAAATTTTTCCTGTCTCTGAAGCGTAACACTCGTTTTTGTGCGGCGCAACATATGGTTCAAAACTGCCCCGAAAAAAGCTAGTTTCAAACGATATAGACGTTCTTAGAGCGCCGCTTTTAACAACTAAAAACAAAACACTAGCATTGGCGGGGTTTTTGACGTGTTTTATCTCTGAACGCCTCTCCGTTATTGGACTTTACTCATCGAGGGTTACTTCAACATTATCGATTAGGCGAGTTGCACCGAGGCGCGCGGCGGCCAATATGACCAGCTTTTTGTCAGCGGGTGACGGCTCAAGTAAGTCGTCACTGCGCCGCACCGCGATGTAATCAGGCTTCCAGCCACGCGCATCGAGTGTGGCCGCCACGCCCGCTTCCATCGCGGCAAAATTGCGCTCGCCTGACAAAATATTGTGTTTCAATTTGGAAAGTTCCGCAAATAACTGCGGCGCTTCGATACGCTCGGCAGCGCTCAAATAGCCATTACGCGACGACAACGCCAAGCCATCGTCGGCGCGCACTGTATCCGCTAACACCATCTCTATCGGCAGATTGAGCTGCTGCACCATGTTGTCGAGCACGCGACACTGTTGGTAATCTTTCTTGCCAAATACTGCAACTGTCGGCCGCACCATATTGAAAAGTTTTAGCACCACCGTTGCCACGCCACGAAAATGCCCAGGCCGCATCGCGCCATCAAGAATGTGCTGGATATTGGGCGGCTCGACCAGATAGTGCTGTGGTGCGGGATACATCGCGGCTTCAGTGGGCGCGAAGACAATATCAACACCGGCCGCACGGCATTTTTCAGTATCGTCGGCAAAGGTGCGTGGATAAGAGCTGAAGTCCTCTTTCGGTCCAAACTGCAAACGATTGACGAATATTGAAACCACCACGCATCCACCCGCGCCAACCTGGTCAGGCGAAAGCGCATTTACACAAGCACGTGCAATGCGCGTGAGATCAACGTGGCCCGCATGCAAATTTCCCATAGTCGGGACGAAGCCGATGATTGACTCTGATTTCAAGCGTGCGCGCAGCTCGGCTACGGTATGAATTATTTCCATAAAATCACCAGGCTGCTAGCCCGCATTCATGTATTCACGCATCCCGCGCAACGATTCGATCCGCGTGCACAGCATTTGCAGATGCTCGGGATTGTCGGCGAAATTAAAGCGGTCGCTATTCACAATCAAAATGGGCGATTCTGCATAATCGTAAAAATACTGGGTGTATGTCTCCGACAAACGCATCAGATAATCCTCGGTTAAGCCACGCTCCATCGGCAAGGCGCGACGCTGGATGCGGGTCATCAAGGTGTTTACCGGTGCTTGCAGATAAATCACCAGATCCGGCGTGGGCGCTTGCGGCTTGAGATGATTGTATAGCTGCGAGTAAAGCGCGAATTCGTTGTCGTCGAGCGTCAGCTTGGCGAATAGCGCGTCTTTGGCCAGCATGTAGTCCGCAATAGTTTTTTTCTCAAACAAATCGGGCTGCTTGATCGCCGCAAGTTGGTTAACACGCTGGAACAAAAAAAACATTTGTGTCGCGAGCGCGTAGCGTTTCATATCGCGATAAAACTGCGGCAGAAAGGGATTGGCGCTGGCATCTTCTAGCATCAAATTGGTTGCGTAGCGTTCTGACAGCAGGCGCGCCAGCGTGGATTTTCCACTCCCAATGGGCCCTTCCACCACGATGTAACGCTGCTTTAACCGCGTGCCCGCGCCGCTCATCGCGTCACCCCTTCAAGCTTGCGCACGCCGCTCACATCCAGCCCCAACAATAGCTCCCGAACATAACCGTGGCCCGGAATCTCAAGCTCTGAAGCGATCTCGGCCAGCGGCCACAATACGAAGGCCCGTTGGTGCATGCGTGGGTGCGGAATGGTCAGCTCGGGTTCGTCAATCTGCAAATGGCCGAATAACAAAATATCCAAATCAAGGGTACGCGGGCCGTTGCGCAAGGTATTCGCATCGCGAATGCGATATTGCTCGGCCTCAATATTCAGCAGGTGTTTCAGTAGCGAGTGCGGCGAAAGTGTGGTTTGCAACTCGGCTACCGCGTTGACGAAATTGGGCTGGTCGGCTAGACCCACCGGTGCTGTATCGTAAAACGATGAGACCCGCACCAGTGCCGTGCCGGGAATCTCATGCACGGCGCGTAATGCCCGCGCAAGCTGCACCAACGGCTGCTCGAGATTGCTACCCAGACCCAAGAAAACGGTCTCAAGTGGATTTGCCTGCGAGCTCATCTGCTTATACTTTTCTCATGCTTTGCTCGTACGTTTTTCACGCTTTCCTTGCATACGCGGACAGTAATATTTTTTAACACGCGGCATTTCGTTGCGCGACTAATCAAGTGCATCATCAGGTAAAGACGGGCTCAGCGATGGCGCAGATTCCGCATTGGCGACGCCATCACCCGGCTTTTTGCGCTTGCGACGACGCTTCTTTTTGGGCTCATCATCGGGCAAAAACATGGCCTCGCGGTCTGCGTCGGACGCCGATTGAAAACGCTCCCACCAATCAGCCACATCTTGGGGCGCATCGCCGGTGGCTGCACGCAATTCAAAAAAATCATAGCAGGCGCGAAACCGCGGATGACTCAAGACGCGATAAGCTTTGCTGGCCGAACGTTGTAAAAAGCGTGACTGATGGATCCATAGCTCTTTCACCATCGGATCGTAGCGACGTGGAATCGCGAGCGTCTTGCGCTGCTGATCGAGTACATCATCCATCGCTTCATGCATGGCCTGCAGCGGCTTGACACCGCCTGCAATCAACTCGCGTTGCCGAGCAAGCATCGGGAACCAGAACAGCGCGGCAAATAAAAATGATGGCGATACACTTTTATCATCAGCAATGCGCATGTCTGTTTGATTGAGCGCCGCCACGACGAACGGCCGACTTTGCGGGTTATCCAGTAAAGAATCTATTATCGGCAATAACTTTTTATGCAGTCCAAGCGAGCGCAGCTTTTCAATACACAGCAACGAATGCCCGGACAGCAGCAGCTTTAACATTTCATCGAACAAGCGCGCAGCGGGAACATTTTCGAGCAGCGGGGACAAGGCCGCAATCGGCGCTTCCGTCGCGGTGTCAATCGTGAATCCCAGCTTGCCGGCCAAGCGTGATGCGCGCAACATGCGCACCGGGTCTTCGCGGTAACGCTCCGCCGGATCACCGATCATGACCACGCGTTTTTTCTGAATATCGGGTACACCGTTGACGTAATCCCAGACCTCTTCAAGCGCGGGATCGTAAAACAGCGCGTTCATGGTGAAATCGCGACGGATCGCATCTTCTTGCTGGCTGCCAAAAACGTTGTCGCGCAATAACCGTCCGTGTTCGTCGGCTTGAGACTTGGGGCCAATCGGCTGATTGCGTCGGCTATCACGTGCAGCGCGGCCTTCGCGCGGGCGACGACGCGAACGGGCATCATTATCTGACTCGTCTGCATCTATTTCATTAAATTCAAGCTCGGAAGCGGATACCCGGCCAGCGCCCTCAATTGCATGCCCGGTTTCGGTATCGGTTATCGTATCGGCACCCACTGGTTCTAGCGTGGCACCGGTGTCCCCTGCGCCACGGAAAGTGGTGACTTCAATCGTTTCCGGCCCGAACATGACATGCACAATGCGGAATCGTCGGCCAATAATCCGCGAACGACGGAACACACTTCGCACCTGCTCAGGCGTTGCGCTAGTCGCGATGTCGAAGTCTTTCGGATGACGGCCCAGCAATAAATCGCGTACCGCACCGCCCACCACGAACGCGTCATAGCCCGCTGCTTGCAGGCCTTCGCAGGTGCGGATCGCGGCTTCCGAAATATCCCGACGGTCAATGCCATGCTCGGCCCGACTGTATTTACGCGGCGCATCAGCGTTGTCCTTTGAGCCACTTGACCCGCCTAAGCTATTTGACCCGCCTTGGCGGCGCTTTGCCTTGCTGGAATCGGTGTCGGATGGCGCGTTATTGCTGCGTCCAAATACTTTTTGAATGAGTTTTTTTATCACGCGAGTTAATCTGCTGGAGTAAAAGAATCTACAGGTTGCGGCATCTCGGCCAGCGGTTCCCGTAACGAAATAATCGGCCAACCTTGTGCCAGCGCATGCGCGCGCAAAGTTGAATCAGGGTCAACCGCCACGGGCCGGTTCACAACTTTAAGCAGCGGCAAATCATTCAGCGAATCGCTATAGAAAAATGATTGTTCAAAATCGGCGATCGTCTTGCCCATTTGTTTCAACCATTGCTCGACGCGCGTTACCTTGCCCGCCTGAAAAGAAGGTATGCCAACCGCACGGCCCGTATAGCGATTGTCGATAATTTCAACATCGCATGCAATCAGATGTGGAACACCCAAGTGACGTGCGATCGGCGCAGTCACGAACGAGTTGGTCGCCGTCACGATCACGCGAAGATCGTGGCGATGCTTGGCCAGCAGCGTCCACGCAGCTTCCAGAATCATCGTCTGGATTTTCGTCTGCATAAATTGATGATGCAAGGACGCAATATCGTCAACCGTCTTGCCCGCAATGACCGACAAGGCGAATGTCAGATAGGCGTTAATATCGAGCGAGCCCGCGTGGTATTGTTCATAAAATTCATCGTTTTTAGCCCTGAACGTTTCATGATCCACCAGACCGCGCTCCATTAAAAACTCACCCCATGCATGATCGCTGTCGCCGCGCAGCAGGGTATTGTCGAGATCAAATAAGGCGAGGTTCATGTTTAAAGTTTGCAATTAGGTTGGCGCGGATTGCGATATTGAATCGAATGCAGATGCCATAGGCACCACGTGAAGCGCCAATTCGGGAGTAGACATCTCTCGCAGCAAAGGCAATGTGATCTCGCGGCTGGTTTCAAGCGAATAGCGATCCAGCGCGTCCAGAAACGAGATAAGCGACGCCATATCGCGCCGCGCGTGGCGAAGTAAATATTGGGTCACATCATCACGCAATGCAAATCCGCGCGTGTTGGCATGTGCATGCAGCGCCTCGATTTTTTCGGCATCGGTTAATGGATGCAGCTGAAACACCAGGCCACTACCGAGCCGACTGGTCAATTCAGGGCGCAATCGCAAATCGCGAGGTGCTGCGCAACCCGTTACCACCACGCAGCCTGAGTCTCCCGGCTGATTCACGTGATTGATCTGGCTAAAGAGCTGAACCTGCTCGGCGTCATTTAATTTTTCAACGTCATCAACCACCACCTGGATGATGTCGAGGCGTGTGTATTCCTTCGTAGCTAGCCCCGTGTGTAGCGACTTGTCGACATTTTTGAGGGCGCTGACCAGATGTGTTTTGCCACTGCCTGAAACACCCCATAAATAAAGGACTTTGGCGGCATGTTCTCCAAGAACCGCGCCAGTGTTAGCGTTTTGGTCTGCGCCTGCTTTCAGAATCAAGGCTGCCTGTTTATTGAGCCGCAAGCATGATTCAAGCGCCTCGCCATTTAATCCACGAACAAAGTTATTGAACGTAGGCAGCGGGGCGGGAATAAGGTCGAGGACGAGTTGTTTCACGTCACGAATTATACCTCCGCTGGATTATGAAAAGCGGGGTAGCAGCATAGCTGCGCACGCGTTGCAAACTTATTGCGCGCACAACGTAAACCCATGGCGCATAAAAAAACAGCCCGCGTTACCACTGACTGTTTTTGCTCAACATACTTGCATGTTGCTTAGAACTCGTAGCGGAACGTGGCTTGTAATGCCCACTGTGATTCGCCACGGTCTTGGCGCGTTGTAAAATCGTCAGCTTTCGCGTTAACGATATAACGATAACGCCCCTGATCATCCACGCCGGCGAAGTTCACAAAGCTACGTGGGTTGCCACCGTTAGGCTGGAAAGCCATTTCATCGATATGGCCCCATTTCTTGTTCAGCAAATTGCCGAGGTTCAAGATATCAAACGCGAATACGGCTTTGTGGCCTTTGAAGAAGCTTGGCACTTCCTGGCTGATGCGCATATCGATATTATTAGTCCACGGCGACAGGCTCTCGTTACGTTTCACGGTAGTACCCTTTGCGGAACTCAGCGCGCTGTTTGCATTGACGATACTCCAGAAACGGTTTTCGTTAGTTTTGTCCGTGGCGGTATCACCCACAAACACGACTTCACCCGAGCCCACTGCTTTTGGAATATACATCAAATCATTTCCGGCTAGCGCATCACCGTTTGCATCATTGGCGAACGTCCAGCTATAAGGCTTGCCGGTACGGCCTTCGTAAAACAGACCCACCGTGGTTTTAAAGCCAGGAACAAATGCACGTGACCAGTTCATGGTGCCGCTGATGCGGTCTTTCACCAGATAGGCCGAGTTCGACGCGTTATTTTCATTCGGATTAACCGACGCGCGCGACGCCCAGTTCGAATTCGATACCGACGATGTCAATCCGCTCACTTCCTTGGATTGTGTATAGGTGTAGGCAAGCGCCCAGTTCACTTGTTTAAACAACCGACCGCTCAACGATACCGCGGCCAAATCGCCACGACCTTCGCGTGTTTTCGCAGCCAGCAACACATTCGCAAACGCAGGATTGCTCAGCGCGCGAGACCGGTTATCAACGCCACACACCGCGCCGGTCGTAATTCGGGAGCCGGAGGTTTGGTTCCAACAGGCGGGGTTCAAGGCACTTGCCGTGTAAAAGAACTGG
>JAYVYF010000193.1:0-1875 GCA_043784585.1 Burkholderiales bacterium | reverse complement strand
CATGGGTCATTTTGGCGCCGGCGACAACAGTTCATTGCTCCTATCCCATTAATTAAGTTGCGATTAATGCAGTTAGTGTTTCAGGCTTCTTGGCGATCTGCATTCTTAACGGAGAGAGGACGTTCTCCGAGCAATTCGAAAAGGAAAGATCATGAGTTGATTTCTGCATCTCATGACACCTATTGCTATTTGGTTGTGATTGCTGGCTGACGGACTGAAAAAAGTTATCTCCGAAGCAAGAGTAAGCGAAACGCTGAATTCTAGTTGCTATTTATTTTCGAATCGGGCTCCGCTCACATATTTATAAGCGCCAAGTCTAACGGGGCATTCGGTATGTTTTACTTGGGTCAGCCAAAACCGGGGCTGCGTCAATGTGGCATTGGTGTCAACAAACCGTCGCTGTGGGACAATTTTGGGACAATGAATGCGTCAAGACTGACAAAAAAAACTGGTAAAAAGTTATCGTTCACAGGCAAAATGTTACTTAGTTGATCACGTTTTCGATGGAATTTGACCCAGTTATCCGGCCTTCTTCTGCAGGGAAGGACTAGGGTGGGAATGCGGCGTTCGACTCATTCGCCATAATAAAAAGCGACCCTTCCTCCAACCCTGTTGCCCCCAAGACCGACTACGCCGCCTAGTCATTAAAAGAGCACCGCGTTTACACCGCATTGTTTATTGACCGACCCTGTAAATTATCATCAGAAAAATAATGTCAGAACAAAACCAAAATTCCACGCGCTCAAACCACATCCTCACCGACGTCCGAAACCACATCGCGACCATCACCCTCAACCGCCCCCAGGCACTCAATGCACTCACGCATGACATGATTCACGAAATATCGTTGCGGCTGGACGATTGGGCGCAGGAGGACAATATTAAAGCGATTATCATTCGCGGTGCGGGCGAGAAGGCATTTTGTGCGGGAGGTGATATTCACGCACTTTACGATGCAGCGAAACGCGGTGACGGTACTGAGCAGGAATTTTTCCGTCGGGAGTATGAGCTCGATTTTAAAATCCATCGCTACCTTGTTAACACAGGAAAACCGATCATCGCCTGGATTGATGGCATTGTGCTGGGCGGGGGCATGGGGGTGGCACAGGGCGCACCAATTCGCATCGTTGGCGGGCGCACCAAAATGGCTATGCCGGAAACGGCAATCGGTTTATTCCCCGACGTAGGCGGAAGTTTTTTTTTATCCCGCTGTTCAGGCGCAATCGGGCTGTATTTGGGGCTCACAGGACAGCTGATTAAAGCCGCGGATGCGCTTTATACCGGCCTCGCCAGCCACCAAATCTCAACCGAGACTGCGTTTGAATTTGATTACGCCTTGGATAGTTTGGTGGAATGGGATTTGGGCGCAGTGCCCGCGATAAACGAGATTGTGAAAAAATTTTCAAGTGCGCCGATTGAGGCTGCGATCCTGCCGTCACTGCGGGAATCTATTGAGCGGCATTTTGCGGTCAAGAAAAATGTGGCCGCGATTGTCGCCTCGTTGGAAACTGACTCTTCTGATTGGGCAATCAACACGATTGCCACTCTTAAAAAACGTTCGCCAACGATGTTGGAAGTTACCAAGCGCCAGATTGAAGCGGCTGCTACGATGTCGCTCGCGCAATGTTTTCGCCTGGAGCTGGATCTGGTTAAGCGCACTTTTGAACACGGCGACGTGATAGAAGGCATCCGCGCTTTGCTGATTGACAAAGACCATTCGCCCCATTGGCAGCCCCATAACCTGGCAAGCGTTGAATCTGCGACAATCAATCACTTTTTTGAAAGTCCGTGGCGGTCAGGCCAACATCCCTTAAAGCATCTTTAATCCACTCTCTTTAATGCGTTCTTAACGCTTCTTTTAAGAATTTCTAAAAG
>JAYVYF010000192.1:0-28648 GCA_043784585.1 Burkholderiales bacterium | reverse complement strand
TCTGGCGTGCGACAGTCATCCCAGAAATCTCGAAGGCGGCGCCAGGAACGATCGTCGTGATCAATTCGCAATCACTTCACGTGAGCTGCGGCGATCATCTTCTTTCAATCCAAACAGTGCAAAAACCCGGCGGCAAACGACTCGCCATCGCGGACTATTTGCACGGCCTCCGCAGCGCGGCAGCTACCCACATTCACCCCAAAGTCGGAGACATTTTCACGTGATTCCAATTCAAGTAGCCAGCGCAGAAGTGGTCGGGCTTGTACTCGGCGGTAAAAATCTGGACCGCGTGCTCGACACGATCAGCACACCCAAGAAGCCGCTCACACCGAACGAGCGTTCCGCGGTCCATTCAATTTCATTTGATACGCTGCGTCACTACGGTCTCATTTCTTCTCAACTGGAATTGCTGCTGTCGACGCCCATCAATGATGCCCCGGTACGCCATTTGTTATTAGTGGCTTTGGCTCAACTTCAGTTCTCCAAGGCAAGCGACCACGCTATTGTTGACCACGCGGTCACCGCCACCGAGGCGCTCGGGTTCCCGCGTGCCAAACCGCTGGTCAATGCGGTGTTGCGTAACTATTTGCGCACACCTGATAAATTCAAACGCGAGCGATTCAAAACTGATTTAGCGCACTATGATTTCCCGCGTTGGTGGAGCGAACGGCTTAAACGTGAATTACCTAACAGTTGGGACGATGTGCTGCTATCGGCAGCCGAACATCCACCCATGGGCTTGCGGGTCAACACCAGGCGCGGCACCGTTGCCCAATATTTGGCCAAGCTGGCCACGGTGGGCATGTCTGCAGAAGCACGTGGCGGGATGGCGATCGAGCTTGTAAAGCCGGTTTCGGTGCATGACCTGCCGGGCTTTAGAGACGGGTTTGTTTCGGTGCAGGATGAAGGCGCGCAGCACGCAGCAAATCTATTGGGGGCAAAAGATGGCATGCGTGTGCTGGATGCGTGTGCCGCACCGGGTGGCAAAGCAGGGCATATTTTGGAGCTAGCGAATGTAGATTTGACCGCCATCGACAGCGACAAACAGCGACTGAAGCGAGTCCAAGAGAATCTGGATCGGCTGAAATTTAAGGCGACGCTCAAAAACGCGAACGCTGCTGAAATTGACACTTGGTGGGACCAAAAACCATTTGACCGAATTTTAGTGGATGTGCCCTGCTCCGGCTCTGGTGTGACTCGTCGTCATCCAGACATCAAGTGGCTGCGCCGCGAGACCGATTTGGGCAGCTTCGCACGGCAACAGGCGCGCTTGTTGGCTTCGCTCTGGAATTGCCTTAACGTTGGTGGTAGATTGTTGTACGTGACTTGCTCCGTTTTTCGTGCCGAAAATCAGGATATTGCGACACAGTTTCTGAGCGCCACACCGGATGCGAAGGCAATCGATATCGCTACACTACTTAATGTTTTTGCCGCCGCCGCTATGCAAAACAATGTAAAAATTGTAGCGGCAGATGATGACGCCACGCCCTCCACCGAAAACGGCCAACTTCTCCCCAACTCACATCACGACGGTTTTTATTACGCCTTATTTCAAAAAGAAGCCGCGCCTACCAGCACCAAAGCCACGCAGAAATCTGCTTAGCTGCCCGCTAGGCATCTTATTCGCCATGCATTTATGCTGACGTTGGCAAACCCGCGCGTCGCGCCGGCGGCGAGATGGTGGACGCTGGCCTGCATGGGGCTATTCATACTATTTTGCGGTGCGGCATTTGCAGCAGATGACACCACTATTCGCGACGCCAAACTGGAAGCCACCGACGACGGCTATCAGCTCAGTGCCGATATTGATTTTCAGCTTAGCAGCTCCATGTTGGAAGCGGTGCGCAAAGGTGTGCCGCTCTATTTTGTCGTTGAGTTTGAGCTCAGCAAGGGGCGCTGGTATTGGTTTGATCAGGGGGTGGTCAAAGCTTCGCGCGATCGTCGGGTGAGCTATGCACCCCTGACCGACCAGTACCGGATTGCGGTGTCGGGCGTTTCACAAACTGTGGCGACGATTGAAGATGTGCAGCGCCTGCTGTCGCGGGTACGTTCCTGGACAGTGTTGCAGAAAGGGCGTTTGAAACCCGGCGAAAAATATGATGCCGCGGTTCGTTTCAGGCTGGACAACGCACAGCTGCCGAAACCATTTCAGCTCGATATTCTTGCCTCGAAGGACTGGAATCTGTCATCAGATTGGTACCGCTGGACGGTAACCGGGGAAAACAAATGATCCAACGCGCCATTATTTTTGTTTGCATGGTAATCGGCGTCATGCTCATCACACTGATGTTCCGGGCGAGCAGTAACAACACATTTTTAGGCGAGTACTACACTTGGCTGTTTGGCCTGGGTGTGGCCCTCACGGCAGGATTATTGTTCCTGATCGCCTACCAAATTTTTTCACTGGTACGCAAACTTCGCGCCCGCGTTTTTGGCTCAAAACTGGCGCTGCGCCTGATGGCGGTGTTTGCATTGATGGCCATGATTCCGGGCGGACTGGTGTACGGTATATCGGTGCAATTCTTGAATCGCTCCATTGATTCCTGGTTCGATGTGCCCGTCGACAAGGCATTGAATGCTGCACTCAGTCTGAGTAAAGGTGCGCTCGAAAGTGCGCTGATAGAGGTGGCGCGATCCGCCCACGAAGCGGCGGCAAAAGTCGCTCTGGGTGAGGCTGACTACACAGATACCCTTAAAAGAGCGCTTAGCGCAGCTGCTTTCGATGAAATTGCGCTATTCACGGTTGACGGCACACCGCTCGGCTCGGCGTCGGCGACCGGACTCGCTTCAGACCTACAGAAATCAGCCGTGCCCGCGGCACTTTTTGCCGACAAGCCGACGCCGCAAGAACTGCGTGATGCTGATTTGGGCATTCCTGTGCAAGCGATAGAAACAGTGGCAGAACGTGGCTTTCTGTTGCGAGCGGTCGTCCCGGTGCCCAACGTATTGTCTCGGGCTTCCCCGCTGCCCAGCACTGAGCGGCGACGGGTCATTCAGGTGGTTCGAGCCGCACCCAAATTGATGACCGCAGATGCGCAGGCTGTTGAAGCAGGCTTTAACGACTACGCGCGTTTGGGCCTACAACGAAACGGCTTGAAACGCTTATTCGCGCTGACCCTAACGCTGGCCATGCTGCTCACGCTGTTTTCGGCGTTGGCGATTTCATTTCTGCTGTCCGAGCGGCTGGCGGCACCGTTATCTGCATTGGCGGAATCTACCCGTGCTATCGCCAGAGGTGACTTTTCGAAACTGAATCCGGTTAAAAGCCGTGATGAATTCGGCGTGCTTACGCAATCATTTAACACCATGACCCGACAATTGGGCGAAGCTTCGGAGGTTGTTGCACGAAAACAGCAGGAACTCGAAAACGCCAATACTTATCTCGAATCTATTTTAGGCAACCTTACTTCAGGCGTTATTACGCTGGATGAGCGCTGGTACGCAAAAACCATCAACAAAAATGCGCAGGATATGTTGGGATTCGACCAGTTGGCACTTAAAGGCTTAAAGCTTCCTGAATGGGGAGAAATGCAGCCGAGACTCGCCCCACTCATTGCGGAGATCAAAGCCCAGCTGCAACTGGGTCGCGACAAGCAGTGGGAACACCAGGTCATCTTTGACGGGCCGCTCGGACGGCGCACGTTGCTGGTTCGCGCGACAAAACTGCCCGCCACCATCAATTCAGGTTTTGTGTTTGTATTTGACGATATTACTGGCCTGATTCAAGCGCAACGCGATGCTGCGTGGGGCGAGGTAGCACGACGATTGGCCCACGAAATCAAGAATCCACTGACACCGATTCAGCTCTCCGCCGAACGGCTGCAAATGAAGCTGGCAGCCAAGCTGGAGCCAGCTGATCGCGATATGCTGGCGCGCTCGACCAGCACCATCGTCGCCCAAGTCGGTGCCCTCAAAAGCATGGTCGATGACTTCGCGTTGTATTCGCGCAGCTCGCGTCTGACACCGTTGCCATTACGATTCAACGAGCTGGTGCGCGATGTGCTTGTACTCTACGAATCCATGAACGTGGAGATTGACCAGCAACTGGAACCCGACCTGCCGCTGATGATGGCCGACCCTGCGCTGCTCAGACAAGTGTTGCATAACGTTATTCAAAACGCGCTGGATGCGTTAACCGACATTGCTGCCCCGCGCATCACAATCGAGACAAAAATAGTCGGTGAAATGATCCAGCTGGTGGTGGAAGACAATGGCAGTGGCATCAAGACAGATGTCAAAACGAGAATTTTTGAACCTTACGTGACCACCAAGCCAAAGGGCACGGGATTAGGTTTGGCGATTGTGAAAAAGATTATTGAAGAGCATCGCGGCCGCATCAGCATAAGCAATGCCGCGCTACACGGTGCCCGCGTGGATATTGTATTGCCGATTAACAGTATTGGCAGTGCCGCGAGCGTCGTCAATGCCACAAATGAAGATGGCAGTCGCGGTGCAGCGGCGGCAAGTTGATGGCAGAAAATCAAAACGCTCAGCACATCACCCCATTTCGTAATAAATCTGCTGCAAACGCATTAGCCGTATCATGAAGCCAAGTTGAGGTGTGAAATATGTCTGCAAATAATATTTTGGTGGTCGATGATGAAATCGGCATCCGTGAGTTGCTTTCGGAGATTCTCAAAGACGAAGGGTTTGATGTGAGGTGCGCCGAAAATGCAGCGGCCGCACGCGCCATGCGCCGCGCCGCGCGTCCTGACTTGGTATTGCTCGACATCTGGATGCCGGATATGGATGGTATCTCACTGCTTAAGGAGTGGGCATCGACCGGGCAGCTGACGATGCCAGTTGTGATGATGTCCGGTCACGGCACGATTGAATCTGCCATCGAAGCCACAAGAATAGGTGCGTTTGACTTTTTGGAGAAGCCGATCAGTCTGCCCAAGCTGATTGCCACCGTCGGCAAAGCGATTCAAGGCGGACGCATCTCACCCAAGCCTGGCTTGGCGTTCGAACATCTTGGCCGCGCTAAAATCATGCTGGAATTACGGCAACGCATCGATCAGGTGAGTCGTCTGAAGGTGCCACTTTTGCTGAGCGGCGAGCCTGGTTGCGGCTTTGAGTTGATTGCGCGCATGCTCCACCAGCGCAATACCGCCTGGGTAACCCCTGCCAACAATGCGTGGCTCGCTGAGAATCCGTTCGCGTCGCTGGCCGAGGCGCGCGACGGTGTGCTGTTTATCGAACACATAGAACTGCTGACCCGCAATGAGCAAAAGGGCTTGGCGCAGCTACTGACCAAGCTTGAAAAATTTAACGTGCGCCTAGTCGCAGCGGCTTCCCAATCGATGGGGCCGCTGATCGAGGGCGGCGCGTTTGATGGCGCGTTATTGACGCAGCTGTCCGGGGTGACATTGCGGGTTCCATCACTGCGTGAACATCCTGAAGATATTCCCGAATTAGCAGGCACTGTGATGTTGCAAATGGTGGAAGCTAATGAATCGCCCATGCGTCATTTCAGCATCGGGGCGCTCAATGCGCTCAGAAATCTGGAGTGGCCGGGCAATCTGCCCGTACTACAAAATGCGGTTAAAACACTGGCACTGACCGGCCTCAATACCGAAATTTCAGCGGAGGATGTAGCTAGGGTAGCGCGCGAATTTGGACTCGACGCCGCCAGCAACGCAGCACCCGCTCACGGCATCATAGAATATGATTTACCGCTACGTGAAGCTCGTGAACGATTCGAGTTTCAGTATTTTCAGCACCACATCAGACGCGAGGATGGCAATATGTCGCGTGTCGCGGATAAGGTTGGGCTGGAGCGCACCCATCTTTATCGAAAGTTAAAACAGCTTGGAATCCGCCCCTCCGGCAAGACCGAGCAAAACTGAGCAAAACTGAGCAAACTGACTGTTCCTGCTATCGTTTAATTCTTCGTTGATTTTATTGCGCATTGATTGTCCACCCCAAACTTAATAAAGACCGCAAACAGCATGATTAAAACCAAAGGGTTGGGCCGTGGCCTGGACGCATTATTAGGCGGCAGATCTGACACTAGCGCCGACGCCGTCGCGCCTGCACAAGGCGAACTTCGCGAGTTAAAAACTTCCGATTTGGTACCCGGCAAATATCAGCCGCGCACGCGCATGGATCGTGCGGCGCTGGAGGAACTAGCGCTTTCCATCAAGCAACGCGGCATCGTCCAGCCGATCCTCACCCGCGAAGTCGCAAATGGCAAATTTGAGATCATTGCCGGCGAGCGCCGTTGGCGGGCCGCGCAGATTGCAGGCTTGGCCACGGTGCCGGTGCTGGTACGCAAGATCGCGGATGATGCCGCGCTTGGTATCGGCCTGATCGAAAATATCCAGCGCGAAGATTTGAACGCCATGGAAGAGGCGGCAGGGATTTTTCGCCTGATCGAAGAATTCAAGCTCACCCATGAAGAAGCGGCGCAAGCGGTCGGTCGATCGCGCGCGGCAGTGAGCAATTTACTGCGGCTACTGGAACTGGCAAAGCCGGTGCAAGACATGGTGATGGAAGCCAAACTCGACATGGGGCACGCCCGTGCACTGCTATCGTTGGTAAAATCGAAACAGGTGGAGTTGGCGCATCAAATCGTGCACAAAAACCTCAGCGTGCGCGACGCCGAGCGGCTAGTTAAGGCCGAGACTAACCGACCGGCATTAGCCAAAACCGCACCTAACGCAGATAGCGATACCCGCCATTTGGAGAACGATCTCGCCGAAAAACTGGGCACGCGCGTCTCACTCAAAGCCGACAAAAAAGGCAAAGGCTCGCTTACTATTGCGTTTCTAGACTATGAGCATTTAGATGGGATTTTAGAGCGGACCAAACTCAAGTAAAGCAGGATTGGATTAGCAAACTTTTATGGGTCCTAGCAATGAGCGCATTCTACAAGCATTTATGCCTGGGGATGCTCTCCAATACTAGGCTCCATAAAAATAACGTTATCAAGCTGATTTAAAACTTGTACACCACGCCAATCGCATACAGGTTAACGTCTGTCTTGCCGCCGGTGAAATCATCGCCAAGCTTGGTGTAACGTGACCAATCGGCGCGCACTGAAACATTTTTATCGATGTTGTAGCTGGCGCCTGCGCCGTAGCTTAATCTGGTCTGTCGACGTTCCTGGATGTCGCCACCGGTTACCGTGCTGACTGAAACTTGGCCCATATAAGATGTCCGTGTATCTGCTGCAAATGCGCCGACCCGCCCGAAAATACTGAAACGATCGCCAATCGGTAAAGTGCCTACAGCGGCTACTTCAACACCATCAATTTTAGTTGAGCCCGTCAACACGCCTGCAGGGGTGACTTCTGAATGGGACTGGAAACGTCCTGCGTCGATGTAGGCTACTTCTGCGGCAATATATTTCTGCAACTGGTAGCCACCGAATGCGCGATAGCCGGTGCCGCGTGTGCTGCTGGTGGTAGTCGCACTGGTAAAACCCAAGTCCAGAAATTGATCGGCGAGCGCTGCATTATCAAAGGTGATATGCGAACGACCTACGCTTGCGCCTACATACCATTGGGCATATGAGGGTGCGGCAGCACCTAAACCCAGTAAGGCGAAAGTAGCAATCACAATTTTCTTTTTCATCATATTTCCTTTTTTGAGTGGAGTAGTTGAGGCTGGTACTAAGAGTAAAACGTTAGCGGTGAAACGGATGGATTTTGTTAAAAAGGCATAAGCTGCAAATTGAGGCTGCGCTCCAGAAGCCAGCCAAGCGAGACGGCAGCGATAGCAACAGACCCGGCTTGCAGCGCGACGCGCGGATAAGCGCGGGTGGTGCGGGTGAAATACGCCAGTGGTATAAGAATCGCGACCAACGCCAGCTGCCCGACCTCGACGCCAATGTTGAACCCCAGCAGCGATAGCAGCAACGATGAATTCGGCAGGTTGAGATCCGCCAGCACGCTGGCAAAGCCGAAGCCGTGAATAAGCCCGAACGAGAACGCCACCAACCAGCGCTTCTTGGGTAAAAACGGCCAGAGATTGTCCAACGCCGTGGCCAATACGGAAACCGCAATCAAGGACTCAACGAGTCGCGACGGTAAGCGCACGACATCCAGCGCGGCGAGCGATAGCGTGATCGAGTGGGCGATAGTGAACGCTGTCACAATTTTTAGAACAGTTATAAACGCGGTGTGCATATCTGCTACCGGCATCCAGCGTGTAACACCTGTGCGGTCATCTTTCGTCCGCACTAGTACCGCAGGCAGCAGCAGCGCGACCAGAAACAGGATGTGATCAAAACCAATGGCGATATGTTTTATACCGTCAGCAACGTAAGTGCCCAACTGCGCGGCCTTGGCCAGAATCGGCGTTTCTCCATTTGCAGAAACATTAAACGTTTGGGTTGCATTCTCGACCGGGAAAACCGCGCTCATGGTGTGAGCGGCTCCTTCTGCCGGCAGTATTTCAAGCTTAAGTAAACCTCGATGCTGCGCGTCAACCTCGAACAGTAATTTATAGTTGACTGTCAAGGCCGTGACAGCGCTGGGGCATACCGCAGCTAATTTCAGCACCACGTATGCGCCGTCGGTATGATTGTCGATCAGATGGTCGGTAACCTCCCACGGGCACACACTTTGCCCCGTCTTCAACTCCAAGCCAGCACGCGCATATGCGTCGATGTCGGCCTGCCGGGTCCGCACTTCTCCCCAGCTAATGACATTGTCGCCGTCGCGATCAAGTTCCAGCACAAGATCGAGATCGCGCAGCGCAATATCCCACTGGCCGCTGATTTTTGCGCCTTTTGTTTGTAGCGCAAGGAAGCTGTCGCTGGCCTTGTGGGCGCTCGCCGGCAGCGCATGGACAAGCATGGCACTCATTAGAATTAACGACGAGAGAATTAACGACGACGCGGGCGCAAAAATACGTCCTATAACCCGGTCAATCATGGCGTGCGTGCCAAGGTGGTGAGTTGCGCTAATTTACTGCCTTCTAGTTTTGTGCTGTCCACCCACGCAACGATTTCGCGAGCTGCGTCCGGTCGTTTGGCTGCAAGCGCCGCTTCTAGCGCAATGCGGGCATCAAGCGGTTCTTTTTGTACGGCCCAGTTCGCGCGGGCAAGGTCCAATGCTTCATCAGGTGCATTTTTAATTGTCAGTGCAAAACGTGCTTCTTCGCGAAGATGTACGCGATCTCCTCGTGCCCGCGACGCAGCAAAACGTTGGCCTAACAAGTCCGCCAGCATTGCCGAATCAGGTGCTGCGATTGCCTTTGCCGCAATCGCACGACGTAGCAATAAAATGTCAGTCGGTGTCGTGGCCGGAATCAGCGGCAACACCTCGCCAGCTCTACCGGCATCAATCAGGAAATCGGAAAATGCGGCGACCGTATAAGCATCTGACGGATCAAGCGCCAAGCTTGCGCGGTACAACCGCTCGGCATCTGCCATTCGCGACAAGCGCTCGGCCAGTTCAGCCTGCAGGGTCAAGACCCACGTTTTTACTCCTGGCGTCGTGCTGCGGTCGGCCGCCGATTCAGCCAGTGCCCGCGTTAGCAAGTCAAACGACTGACTCGCTTGCCCCTGCGCTCCATTTACGTTTGCGATACAGGTCGTGCTGATCAAACCGGGGGCAATTGGTACTAAATGACCGCAACTTTCAGCGGCGCTTTTTAGATTGCCCGTGACTTGCTGCACGGTCGCAAGTGTAAGCCAGGCCTGTGAATTTCTTGGCTCGCGCGTCACCGCTTGTTCAAGGTCATGCCGGGCCTGAGTAAAATCGTGATTTGTCTGACGAATAGTCGCCCGCAGCAGTAGCACCGGGACCGGGGGTTCGACTTGTGCCCACCAGACACCCAGCGCTGCTTGCGCCTGGCCAAGCAGACGCGGATCGGATTGGCTACGCGAACGGGAGACATAGAGCTGTGCAATGCGCACCGCCAGATCAACATTTTTTGGATCACGCGCCAGCAATGCTCGCATAGCCCTGTTTGAGGGTGTAATTCGGGTTTGAGCTTGAGCGGATGGTGCAAGCTTGGTTGATAGTTGCGTGAGTGGTGTTGCATCACTTGTTGGAATGTAGGGGGCCGCCAGCAACACATTGCTGACCGTCAGCAGAATTAACGGTGCGAGCAGGGTGGCTGCCAACTTGCGGCTGCGTACTATAACGCTATGGCAAATTTGCATGATTGAATTCCCAATAATTAGATGCTGTGCTCATTGCTCGCTTAGGTGCTGGCACCACCTTGCCGCTGAGCCCAATGATCGGCTCAGCGGTACGGTGATGCGGCAACTAAAGTAGCGCTACAGCGCTTAATTACATATTTGGCGATTCGCCGTTTTTACCGTTAGGCGAGCCCGGAATAGGCGTCCGCAGATACGGGAATGCATTGTCAAACTGGCTGTCTTCAACCAACACGCCATCGGTGTAAGGCAAATCGGCACTGGCAGGCTTGCCTGCGCCCGGCGGAAGCAAATAGCCCATCACCACGCGAAGTGCAATATCCACCACATCGTCGCCTGGACGACGACCATTTGGGAAGCCGGCTGGATCGCAACCTGCGTTGGCCAAGGTTAAGGCGCCATTGACGAAACATGCTGCTGCGCCGAGGCTGTTTTGCTTACCTTTGGGAGTGACTGGCAGCGCGGTATTCAGGCGCATCATTTCCGAGCCGACCACATTCTTTGGTTGATTAACACCCGGAACACCCGTCAGAAACGCGGCGACCAAATCAGTGCGCGGGAACACGGTCGGCGCTTTCACACCGTCAGCACCATACAGCAACTCAATCAACGCAGGCAGCGTCGGGTTGGTCACGTAGTCGGCAAACTGGCCGTCATCTTTTGGCTCGCTGGCATTAAATGTATCCTTGTCCTTCAAACCAATCACCAGTTCGTTGACGAGCGGTGCGGAAAGACGTGATACCTGTTGCAGGTTGCGGTCCAGAATAATGCTGCGCAATGGTGTCGGTTTGTCGGCTACCAAACGTGAACGTGGCAGGCTGGCCGAACTCCACACACCGATAACGGGGTCGTCAGCCCTGGTAACACAGGCGATCGGCAATTCCAGCGCAATAGAGGTGACATTTTTCCCCTCCAGCGTGTTGGTCGAACCGGTACGGCTGCCAATAATTTTGGCGGTCGGGATATTGATTAAGTCAAAAATTTCGCCCAGATTTGCGCCAAAACCTTCTCGGCGCTGGCCAACAAACACCTTGCCAGGCGTGGCGCAACCCGGAATGCTAACGTTATACATATGCTTGCTTGCATAGCCTGCGTAATCAGGAATCGTTTTGTTGCCAACGTTATCAATCGGCTTTTGAAACTCACTTGCGCCGCCAGCGAGATTTGTCAGAAAACCTGCCATGCCGGAAGCTTGACGGCGTGGACCTTTGATCAAACTAACCGTATAGCTCTCGCTTTGGTTAAGCGTGCCAGGATTTACATCCGAAATGGGCCCCGCGTATCGCAGCGGAATAGCCATACTTTTGCCGCCGACGTTAAGTGAAATGTCTTTTGACGTCTGCTTGAATTTGAATTGAAACGTCAAATCTTCCCGTGCATCTCCCTTGTTGTTGATATGGATCTCATAAACCGCGTCCGGGTCCATCGTGAAATAATTTGGGCCGCCGTAGGAATCTTGCAAAGGAATGAAGTTGGCAATCAGCGTCACGAAACCATCGCGGCCGGGTTCATAACTGCGGAATGCATATACATCCGTATTATCCACTTTTGGATATTGTGTAATGTTAGGTGCTTCACGGTGGCTGGATGCCTGCGCGGGTAATGTAAGAACAACGGCGGAACTCAACAGCGTCGCGGCTAGTGCCGTGGTGCTGAGATTTCTCATATGCTTTAACTTCATGTGTACTCCTTGGAAGAGTTGGTTTTGATGGAACTACGACGTGTCGCTGCGGAGTGTACGCACGAGGATCGCGATTGGATGTAGTCGGCGAAACGGTGTCGGCAAATATTTTTGCCCACGGAAGCGTCACTCAGAAAGCTACAAATCGCGCTCTTTGCTATAGCTGCTGCGGCAGCAGGTCCTCGGGGCAAAATCACGCCAATGTGAACCTGACGGACCTTCAAAAAGGTTGGGATTTGCAACTTGTAGGGAAAGCACTATATATTTTGTAGGCGGGTAACTAGCTGCATTTTTGTCGCAACATTTAATGCCTGTCTTCTATTAGTGGCAATATGCGAAGCTAATCATTGACGTACGCAAAACCATAAATGACTGAACCAAAAAATACCGGGCCGCTTGCGGGCTTAAAAGTCATCGAAATGGGCACACTGATTGCAGGTCCGTTTTGTGGGCGCTTGCTGGCAGAATTTGGCGCGGAAGTAATCAAGATCGAAGCGCCTGCCGATGACAAAGGTGGTGGCGGTGATCCGCTGCGTAAATGGCGCAAATTGCACGACGACGGGAAGGCGAAAACCTCGCTCTGGTGGTATGCACAAGCGCGCAATAAAAAATCGGTGACCATCAATTTGCGCAAGGCGGAGGGTCAGGAAATTGTGCGTAAACTCGTTGCAAGCGCCGATATTCTGGTGGAGAATTTTCGTCCCGGCACATTGGAAAAATGGGGCTTGGACTACGAAACTTTGTCGGCGATTAATCCCAAAATAATCATGGTGCGACTCTCCGGTTTTGGGCAAACCGGGCCGTATAAAGATCGCGTCGGCTTCGGCGCGATTGGTGAATCAATGGGTGGAATGCGCTATGTCACCGGCTACGCGGACCGTGCGCCGGTGCGAGTCGGCATATCGATTGGGGATTCACTTGCTGCAATGTACGGAGCCATGGGCGCTTTGATGGCGCTACATCATCGCCACACCACGGGACGCGGACAGATGGTGGACGTGGCGTTGTATGAGGCAGTCTTTTCAATGATGGAATCGATGCTGCCGGAATTTGGCATGACCGGTTTCGTGCGTGAGCGTACCGGCGCGGCACTGCCGGGAATTGTGCCGTCAAACACCTATTTATGCGGCGATGGGCAATACATCGTTATTGGCGCGAATGGTGATTCAATTTTCAAACGCATGATGCATGCGATTGGCCGCGCTGATTTGGCAAACGATGCGACGCTCGCGGACAACGCGGGACGCACCGCACGCACAAAAGAACTTGATGATGCAATCGGTAAATGGACGGCGGCGAATTCGCTGGACGGCGCGCTCGCAGTACTCGAAAAAGCGGATGTTCCGGCCGGTCGCATTTATTCAATCGCAGACATTGTGAAAGACATGCAATTTCAGGCGCGCGGAATGATCGAGAAGCATCAAATTGGCGGCGACGCTGAAATATTGCTGCCGGGGATTGTGCCAAAGCTTTCTGCAACACCGGGACAAACGCGCTGGATAGGTCCCAAGTTGGGAGAGCATACAGCAGCGATTTTGGCGGCACTCGGTTATGACGTTACGGCACAGGCGGCTTTGAAGTTGCGTCGGGTCATTTGACACGACGGTTGATTTTTCTTAGACTCATTCCTTACTTTGATATTTCGTAAGGAACTCAATTGCCACAGCCACATTGACCAGTAAAGGCCAGCTGACGCTGCTTAAGGTGCTGCGCGACGAGCTTAAGCTCAAGCCTGGTGACAAGGTTGATTTTGTGCGGGATAGCATCGGCGGATACCGCCTCAAGCCCGCCAACACAGATGTACGCGAGCTATCCGGCTTCCTTTCGCACCTTTACAAGGACTCACCCATTTCGGTTGAAGAAATGAATGAAGGCACTGCCAAACGTATGCGTGAAAAATTCCCCTTGCCGAACCAGGCGCGCCGCAAATGATGGGTATTGACACCCGTTGTCTACTTCGCTATTCGATGCGCGATCAGGTTAGAGAGCACGCCGCGATTGAGGCAAGAATTATCAAGGCAGTTGAGGCTAATGATGAGATATTTATTAATAACATTGTGTTGAGCGAATTTTTGTGTCCTAGAAAGTAACTATAAATTTTCACGGGCTATGGTGCTGAACGCAATAAGTGGGCTGCTCGAAGTACAACAGTTTGTGTTCGAAAAAAAGGAAATCGTGCAGCAGGCGCTTCACGATTTCAGGTCAAGTCACGTGGGTTTTGCTGATTGCCTGTTGGCCGCAAGAAATATGCAGGCTGGCTGCGTGACAACATTAACTTTTGATCGTGCCGCCGCAAAATTGGAGAATTTTGAACATGTTTAAGCAACGCATTTACATCAACGACGTCGGCGTACGCGATGGTTTTCAGATCGAGAAAAGTTTTATTCCGACTGAAACTAAAATTGCGTTTATCGACCAGCTATCCAAAACCGGTTTGGCGAAGATCGAAGCCACCTCATTCGTACATCCAAAATTTGTGCCCAACATGGCAGATGCGGAAACGGTACTGGCAAATATTCAGCGTATGGCCGGGGTCCGATATACGGCGCTGGCACCCAACATCAAGGGTATGGATCGGGCGATTGCCTGCCATCAATCGGGTGCTGCCATTGATGAAATGAATCTATTCATGTCGGCGTCTGAAACCCACAACATGGCGAATGTGAAACGCACGACGGCGCAATCCTTGCAAGATTTTGCGGAGATGGTGCCGATGGCCAAGCGCGTTGGCATTCGCACGAATGGAACGGTGTCCACTTCATTCGGCTGCCCGTTTGAGGGCGTGGTGTCGGACGCGCGTGTCATGGAAATCGCCGAAAAATACTTGGCGATTGGCTTCGATAGTTTGACGTTCGCAGATACCACCGGCATGGCAAACCCGCGCCAGGTCGAGCGCATGATGCGCGACGCTAAACAACGTTTTTCCGATATAGAAATTACGCTGCATTTCCACAACACGCGCGGCATGGGCTTGGCTAATGTTGTCGCCGGGATCGCAGCGGGTGTGGTGCATTACGACGCCTCGATTGCGGGGCTCGGTGGCTGTCCATTTGCGCCCGGTGCCACTGGCAATATTTGTACGGAGGATTTGGTCAATATGCTGCAAGATATGGGGCTGGATACAGGAATCGATCTTGATAAGTTACTAGCCGCCGCCGTGAAAATTCCAGCCATTGTCGGTCACGATGTACCTGGGCAAGTCATGAAGGCGGGTAAGACGATGCATTTGCATCCGGTGCCAGAGAAGCTTTACACAGCATAACAATTTCGTACGGGGGAATCATGCTTAGAAAAATAATTAATCTGTTCACGCGTGCATTCGTATCAAGAACAATTGCATCAACAGCAATTGGCATTTTTGTTTTATCGAGCAATGGCGCTTTTGCACAAGCCTTGGAAAAGAAAAAAATCACCATCGCGGTGGGTGGTAAAAGCCTTTTTTATTATCTGCCGCTGACCATTGCAGAACGCCAAGGCTATTTCAAGGACGAAGGCCTTGAAGTGGAAATTCCGGATTTCGCGGGCGGTGCCAAAGCCTTGCAAGCGCTGGTCGGGGGCAGCGCCGATATGGTGTCGGGTGCGTTTGAACACACCATTAATATGCAAGCAAAAAAACAGTCCATTAAAGCCGTGGTGTTGCAGGCAAATTTTTCCTCCATTGCATTGGTCATGCCGAAGGACAAAGCGGCAAAATACAAATCCGCAAAAGATTTAAAGGGCCTGAAAATTGGTGTGACCGCGCCAGGTTCTTCAACCAACATGTTCATCAATAACCTGTTGGCAAAAGAGGGTTTAAAGCCGTCTGACGTATCCATTGTTGGCGTGGGCGCGGGCGCAGGTGCGGTGGCCGCAATCGATAAAGGCGAGCTGGATGGGATAGCGAATCTTGATCCGGTTATCACCCAACTTGAGGCGACCGGCAAGTATGTGGTCGTCGCCGACAGCCGCACTGAGAAAGGCATGAAAGAATTTTACGGCGGCGATTATCTGGCGTCGTGCTTATATGCAAATGAAGACTTCATCAAGAAAAATCCGGCCACCACGCAAGCTGCGGTGAACGCGATGGTGCGGGCGCTGCGCTGGATTGCCAAAGCCACACCAGAACAAATCATGGCCGTCGTGCCTGAAGCCTACCTGGCGGGCAATCGCTCGATCTACAAACAAGCGCTTTTGAAAAATATGATCGGCTATTCGACCGACGGGCAAATGAGGTTGAAAGCAGCCAACAATGTTTACGTCGTGCTGAAACAGTTCGAGCCATCCGTGGTGGCTGCGTCGGCCGCCGGTACAATCAAGCTTGAATCGACTTTCGATAATTCGTTTGCAGTAAAAGCAGGCGCAAAGTACAAATAGTGGCATCACAATATCAAACACTAATACCGGCGGGTGTTGTGGCAGATAAATGCGCCATAACGCCCGCCGTTGCTAGCGATTTGAATTAATTTTTGCATGAAGCCCGCGCTTAGCTTGCAAAATCTGTCCGTCACCTTCGCCACACCATCGGGCGGTGCTGGCTACTGCGCGGTGCGCGACACCACGCTAGCGATTGCTGACGGTGAATTTGTATCGGTAGTGGGCCCCACCGGGTGTGGCAAATCGACGCTGCTCAACATCGCCGCAGGATTGCTACGTGCATCGTCGGGGGAGGTAAAAATATTTGGCGAACCAATCGTCGGCATCAACGCGCAAGCGGGCTATATGTTCCAAGCCGAATCGCTCATGCCGTGGCGCTCGGCGCTCGATAACGTCACCGCAGGTTTGCAATTTCGCGGTGTCGCGACTGCAGAAGCACGGCGACGCGGCGAAGATTGGCTCGCCCGCGTCGGCCTTGCAGGCTTTGGTGCACGCTATCCGCATCAGCTATCAGGCGGTATGCGCAAGCGCGTGGCGCTCGCGCAAATGCTGATTCTGGACCCCAAAATAATGCTGATGGACGAGCCGTTTTCGGCACTCGATATTCAGACGCGGCAGTTAATGGAAAATGAGCTGTTGCAATTGTGGGAGGCTGATAAAAAATCCGTACTGTTTATTACGCATGATCTGGAAGAGGCGATTTCACTATCAGATCGCGTGATTGTTCTAGCCGCCGGGCCGGGCACCCATCCCATTGGTGAATTTATGATTGACTTGCCGCGACCGCGCGACGTGGCCGAGATTCGCATGACGCCACGTTTTCTGGCGCTGCATGAGCAGATTTGGAGCGCAATGAAGGAAGAAGTTTTGAAGGGCTATCAGCAGACAAAAAATAAGCTGTGCAGCATTTGATACACCACTCAGAAAGGGGAGCACAAATGAATGAGCCTGTCACCACAGTAAATCAAAATCCCTATAGCGCGCCTCGTAGCGAAAACATCGTTGGCACAGATCAGGATACGCCGCAGAAAGTAAGCGCTTTTTCGGTGAGCGGCAGAATGGGTCGGGCACGATACATTGTCTACTTAGTTGGGCTATCGCTGGTCATTATCAGCGTCGGCGCTCTACTCTCTCTGGTCACAGCCGGCTTGGCGATGATTCCGGCTTATATCGCGCTGTTGGTCATGCAGTTTATGCTGACGATTCAGCGCAGCCATGATTTCAATACCAGCGGTTGGCTGAGCATTCTTATACTGGTGCCACTAATTAACTTCGTGTTCCTGTTTATTCCCGGCACCAACGGGACCAACCGCTGGGGCAGTAAAACCACGCCAAATTCTACCGCTGTATTGATCGGCGCATGGATTTGTGCGCTGATTATTCCGCTCTCAGGCATTGTTGCGGCCATCGCGATTCCGGCTTATCAGCAATACGGCGAACGCGCCAAAACGCTTCGAACACGCTAAAAAATATGCGTCGTCAACGATTTTTATGGCTTATTCAAATCGGCTTACTCGCGGCGATCTTCGGTGCTTGGCACGTGTTGACCGTGCCCGGCCTTCTTCCCAATTTCGTTTTTGAAAACGACGATAAAGCCGCTTTCTTTTTTGGTGAGCCGTTACGAATTTTCAAGGCGATTTGGGTTTGGTTTACCGGCGGCGAAATCTATTCGCATCTTTGGGTCACGCTGCAAGAAACAGCACTCGCGTTTTTTATCGGTACGGTGTCAGGATTAGGCGTTGGCCTGTGGCTGGGCTTGTCACCGATGACCTCCGCAATTGCAGACCCTTACATCAAAGCCGCAAATGCGATGCCACGTGTAATCCTGGCCCCCATTTTTATGGTTTGGTTTGGACTCGGCATTTGGTCGAAAGTGGCGTTGGGCGTCACCCTGGTATTTTTCATCGTCTTTTTTAACGTCTACCAAGGTGTGAAGGAAGTTTCGCCCGTGGTCCTGAATAACGCCCGAATGCTGGGTGCATCCAAAGCGCAATTACTGCGCTTTGTCTATCTGCCGTCAGCCACGTCATGGGTATTCTCCAGCCTGCATACATCGGTCGGCATGGCATTCGTGGGGGCAGTGGTGGGCGAATATCTAGGCAGTGCAAGCGGGGTCGGTTATCTGATTCACCAAGCCGAAGGCACGTTCGATATCAACACTGTTTTCGCCGGTATTTTGGTGCTGACCGTGTTTGCGCTGTTGCTTGATTACGTGGTCACGTTTGCCGAGAATAGGCTGTTGAAATGGCGGCCCGGTCAGGCGGAAACGGAACCGGTCTGACCACCATCTAGTAGGTCATACAAGCCGCATTCAAAATTCCCCCCGCAATCGAGATCGCCCCCAGAAAAAAACCGGCGGCTTGTTTACCCGCTGGAATATCCTGCACGATATTTGGCAGCGCAATCCGTGCGATGACAAATACGATCAATTGAATGCCCAACGCGATGAATCCCCAGATCGCCATGTCAACGGGGTTCACGCTGTACTCGACCGCGTTCGATAGCGGAATGACCATGCCGATCAGGGCACCGGAAAGACTGAACGCCGCCGCCATATTGCCCTCGCGGATCAGGCCAATCTCACGATAAGGCGTAATCCGAATATAAATCGCGACGAAGCAGGCGAGCAATAAAGACGCAATGGCAAGATAGACGAGAAAATCGTCGAAGCCGGAAAATGATTCCATGATTTGATGTTTCATTTTTGTATTCCCGATGTTGTTGGAAAACTATTCAAAGTAGTGCGGCAAAAAACGGCTGGTGTTTTTGGTGACGGGCGATTCGTCTTCGCGAATGCCAATGCCGGCGGGTTCATCGCCAATAATCCACGAGCCAATCACGGCATAGTTGTCTTCGCCATTGGCGCGAAAATTTGGCACAGGATGGTATGCCTGATAAATAAAACCTTCGGCACCATAGTCGCCGGGTATTGCGATTTCACCTCGGCTGGAGGTAATTGTGACGTTCGCACCTTCGCGTGACAGCAGCGGTTTTTTTACGAAATCAGTAGCGAATTTTTGCGGCTCAAAATAGGCGGGCAGCAAATTAGGGTGATCGGGATATAGCTCCCACAAAATCGGCAAAATCGCTTTATTGGCCAGCAACATTTTCCATGCGGGCTCAATGACGCGCATGTCGCTATCAAGCAGATTGCGGCCAAACGCTTCGCGCACCATCCATTCCCAGGGGTAGAGTTTGAACAGCGTTTTGATTTCCTGAAATTCATCGTCTGCGAATTTTTTTGCGATGGCATCCCAGCCAATATGCGCAATGTCGATAAATTTAGCCTCTATCCCCGCCTGCATGGCCGCATCGCGCAGGTATTCAAGATTGCCGAGGTCTTCCTCGCCGTCGCCAACACAGGTGAAGTGAATGGTCGTTCCTAATTCTTTTGCAATTTGCTGAAATCGTGCAATCAGCTTCTCATGAATGCTGTTGAATTGATCCGCGCCAGGTTTCACTTCTTGTAGCCAATACCATTGCGCCACGCTTGCTTCGATCAATGATGTCGGGGTGTCGGCATTGTATTCGAGCATTTTAGGCTGGCTATCTGCGATGCCGTTAGGCAAAGAAGCGCTTGACACACCACCGTCCCACGAAAAATCAAAGCGGCCAAACAAAGTGGCTTCATCGTTGCTCCACGAGCGCTCAATCAGCGGAATAAATTCAGGCGGAATGGCGAATTTTGCATACAGCTTTTTATCGATCACATACTGTGCCGCGGCAATACACATCTGGTGGCATTCGTTAGTGGCCGTTTCCAATACATCAATCTGTGCCGCCGTAAACGAATAGCAAGCGCGCTCATCCCAATAAATGCCGTCAATAGAGTGGAAACCAAAACCCAAGTCTTCCATTTTTTTCGGCCAGTCGGGGCGCGGGATCAAAGCTTCGCGTTTCATTTTTGTTCTTTGTTTTGTTCTTCAGAATGAGTGCTCATCCCGACGAGGAATGCCCGCTGGAACCGAACCCACCGCGGCTAACGCTGGATGAGCCAATGGTTTTGCCTGAGCGTGAGGGCGACGATATTCCAGACCCACCAAAATAGGGGTAGGAGCGGCCATAATAATGTGTAATTGCGCCGTTGCCGGTGGGACGATCATAGGCGGGTTCGCAATCTTGCGGCGTTTGTCCCCAGTCGGCTAAACAATCCTGCTTGCTGGCATAAACATCGCGCCGCGTTTCTTGTTTCGAGCAGCCTGCCAGCGTTACGCCCAATGCGGCGGCACCAATCAAAGCCAGTGAAATATGCGAACTCGATTTACGAATTTTTTTAAGCATCGAATATCCTCGATGAATTTTAGCAAATAACACCGATATTACCTGAACAGCGCGCGGACATATTCAGGCAGCACCTGCATGGCGTGATGGGTTTCCCCGTTATAAAACTGTCGTGCACCGATGTGGCGGTCTGTTAATCGTTTGTCGATTTCAGCAGTGCTGACCTTGCGAAGGTCAAGCGCATCTGATCCGCTCGCGAAGCCCCAAGTTGCGCCGTACATGGGAATGTGGACAAACCAGACATTCACGATACGAAATTGGGCACGCAAATTAGCGACACTTTGGCTCACGCGGACCGGGTGCGCAAATGGTGATCCGATATGAATGGTGAGCGCGCCACCGGTCGCGAGTCTTGCTTTACAGGCCGCAAAAAACGTTTGTGAATACAATGGTTTGGCTTCGCCCACCGGGTCAGTGAGATCGAGCGTAATGAGATCGAATTGCTCGCATGCGTCGCGGATGAATTTGATACCGTCGCCGATCACCAGCGATAACCTAGGATTATCAAAAACGCCGCCGTGCACACTAAAAAAATGCCGCATCGACATCTCAACCACGTCAGCATCCATCTCACATAACGTGACTTTTGCGATCGACGGGTGCTTCAACATTTCTTCTGCCGCGCCGCCGTCACCACCGCCAATAATTAACGCCTTCTGCGGATTTGGATGTGCGGTTGCCACCGGGTGAATCAGATTTTCATGGTAGAAAAACTCATCTCGCTCACTGACCATATTGCAGCCGTCGATACGCATGAGCTTGCCGAGATCAGAGGTTTCAAATACCTCAATAGTTTGAAATGCGGAGATGCGGTTTTCAATCAAACGGCTTGCGTTGAAGTAAGCGCCAGAGTGATTCGTGACGTATTCATTGAGGCGCATCGTCAAATCCGTCATGCGGCAAGCGGAGCTGATTCGGCCACGGTATTCGGCAAATCCTTGCCGCGCCACACCCGCTGCACGAGTACATCACGAGGATTCAAGACATCGAGCAGCGTCGTATAAAGCGCCTCCGCTTTGTCGCGATTGTCTGCCGACACATTGCATACATAAATGTCGAGTGTGGCCTGATCCCGTTCTGGCCAGGTGTGTATGGCCAAATGCGATTCAGCCAACACTACCGCTCCCGTCACACCGGCTGCCTGCGCCTGATCAAAACTTTCGAATTGATAAAAATGCTCTCCCAAGACCGACAAGCCCGCCGCCGTGGACGCGCGCAGACACGCTTCCCGCAGCGCGGCTGCTGACGTCAGCAGCGTAAAAGGCGGACAGTTATAAAGATCAGCAATAATATGAAGGCCCTGCATAAGGTGTCCTCTAAATAAGGGCCGGATGCAAGTATGCGGCGCAGTTCAAATTATAATCATTAGGTGCTGATCCTACCGCAACGTGACAGGTGCTTTCTCAAAGAGCTGTCGCTTCACTCATTCAATCCTACCGACGCCGACCATGACCCAAGCCACCCGCTCTGAAATCACCAACGCCATTCGCGCCCTTGCGATGGATGCCGTACAAAAAGCCAATTCTGGCCACCCCGGTGCGCCAATGGGCATGGCCGAAATGGCGGAGGTGCTGTGGCGACATCATCTGAAACACAACCCGACTAACCCACGCTGGGCGGATCGCGATCGTTTTGTGTTGTCAAATGGTCACGCATCAATGCTGATTTATGCTTTGCTCCATCTCACCGGTTACGATTTGTCGATGGACGATATCAAAGCGTTCCGACAGCTCCATTCAAAAACGCCCGGCCATCCAGAAGTCGGCATCACGCCTGGCGTGGAAACCACCACCGGTCCGCTGGGGCAGGGTTTGGCAAACGCGGTCGGCATGGCAATCGCAGAACGCGAAATGGCGCGCACGTTTAATCGTGAGGGTCACAATATCGTCGATCACCACACTTATGTTTTCATCGGCGACGGCTGCCTAATGGAAGGTATTTCCCACGAAGTGGGTTCGCTCGCAGGCACCCTGGGCTTGGGCAAGCTGATTGCGTTTTATGACGACAACGGTATTTCGATTGACGGCAAGGTAGAAGGCTGGTTTAAAGACAACACGCCGATGCGCTTCGAAGCCTACGGCTGGCACGTCATTCCGCATGTGGCGGGCAATGATTCGGCAGCCGTCGATGCGGCAGTAATGGCGGCTAAAGAAGTTACCGATAAACCCACACTCATTTGCTGCAAAACCGTGATTGGCAAAGGCTCGCCCAACATGGGCGGCACTGATAAAGTACATGGCTCGCCGCTGGGCGAAAAGGAAATCGCCGCCACTCGTGCGGCTATCGGATGGAACTATGCCCCGTTTGAAATTCCGCAAAATATCTACGACGCTTGGGATGCCAAAAATAAAGGCCAGGCGGTAGAGGCGCGATGGAATGCGACGTTCGCGGCCTACCAAGCCGCGCATCCAGAATTAGCCGCTGAATTCAAACGCCGCATGGCTGGTGATTTACCAGCCAATTTCGCCGCAACTGCAAAAGCGTTACTTGATAAGTCTATGGAGAAAGCCGAGACCGTCGCCACCCGCAAAGCCTCACAATTCGCCATCGAAGCGTTCGCGCAGCAAATGCCGGAATTGCTGGGCGGCTCGGCCGATTTAACCAGCTCAGTATTCACCAATTGGAGCGGCAGCAAAGCGTTATCCGCCACCACCGGCGGCAACTACATTAACTACGGCGTGCGTGAATTCGGAATGGCCGCGATTGCCAGCGGTATCGCATTACATGGCGGTTTCATTCCCTACCACGGCACATTTTTAACCTTTAGTGATTATTCACGCAACGCGCTGCGCATGGCCGCGCTCATGAAGCTGCGCAATATTTGCGTCTTTACGCACGACTCCATCGGCCTCGGCGAAGACGGCCCGACACACCAATCGGTCGAGCATGTGGCATCCCTGCGTTTGATTCCCAATATGGATGTCTGGCGTCCCTGCGATACGATTGAGGCCGCCGCTGCATGGCAACACGCGATCCAACGCGACGACGGCCCGACTTGCCTAATCTACTCCCGCCAAAATAGCCCATTCCAAAAACGTGACGCTGCGACGATGGTGAATATCTCGAAGGGCGGCTATGTATTGTCGAAGGAAGCGGGGGAACTTAAAGCCGTGATCATCGCAACCGGCACTGAAGTTTCATTGGCGATGGAAGCGCAAAAAACGTTAGCAGCAGAAGGCATTCATGTACGCGTCGTCTCCATGCCATCCACCTTTATTTTCGATAAGCAAGACAGCGCCTACAAAGTAAGCATCCTGCCAACGTCCCCGCCCCGCTTAGCGATTGAGGCCGGCGTGACTGATTACTGGCGTAAATACGTGGGGCTGGATGGCGTTGTGATCGGGATTGACACATTTGGCGAATCGGCACCTGCGCCAGTTTTGTATAAATATTTTGGAATCACGGCGGAAGCTTTGGTGAAGGCAGTGAAAGCTATCAACACCTAATTCTACAAGCCAGCGACGCGCTTATTGCCGAGCCTCGCGGGAGAGCATTTTATAGGGAGGCTCGGCACGGCCTTCTCTAAGCTAAAGCAGTTACTAGGAATCAAACGATTACCCTTCGTAAACTATCGATTGAGGCACTAAATGGATCAGGCCATAATCGCAGGTTGGTTGAGTAGAACCTGGAAATAGTTCGTCGCAGTCTTCTGCTTGCTTGCCACGGCCGTCATTGGAGCGTTAGTCGCTGTCGCCATGTCAGTTGCCTTGCAATCACTTAAATCTGGCGAGCTTTATCACCAAGCAGTAGCAACCGCAAAACTTAATGCCGCAGTCTCCGAATCGCTGGGGCAACCATTAAAAGAAGGATTTTTTGCTGGCGGAATTTTCAAATATACGAGCACTTCCGGTAGCGCTGAAATCACCATTCCTGTTTCGGGGCCGCAAGGCAGCGGAACCATCACGTTGAAGGCGCAACGGACAACAGGACCTTGGCTAATAAGCTCATTAGTAGCTGAAGTTGACGCGACAAAACATCGAATTGACTTGCTGGAGGGGACCAAAGTCGTGCCGTCAACTTTGCAATGACACTTATCCAGACCTTGTTTGAACCCGCTTATTACATAGGCGCGATATGATGAAAAGCATTCGACCTAGGCCACCTCATCAGAAATCTGCGGGCACAGAATTTCGCTATGGTTCCGGCCAATATTCGCAAAGAAATAATGCGTCGACTTGCCCGTACCGAGCGCGAAGAAGACGTTTGCATCTTGCTCGCGATTCAATCCGGCAGTCGCGCATAGGGGTCTGCTTCGCCCGATAGTGACTTTGATGTTCGCTTCATTTATGCACGTCATCCTGATTGGTATCTTGCCGTCGATCTGGAAGCGCGTCGCGATGTTACCGAATATGCCATTACTGACGACATTGACTTGAATGGTTGGGATATTCGAAAAGCGCTGCGATTGTTTTGGAAATCGAATCCCGAATTCGTTGAGTGGATTCAGTCGCCGATCAAGTACGTTGAAACGGGCAGTTTTGCGGAGCAAGCACGCAGTCTAATGCCCGATGTTTATTTATTGGAAAGCGGGATGTATCACTACCGCAGCATGGCCAAAACAAGCTATCGCGGCTATTTGCGCGCTGATGCTGTGCCGCTCAAGAAATATTTTTACGTGCTGCGTCCGCTTTTATCCGTACGGTGGATAGAAAGTTACGGTTGTGCAGCGCCGATAGAATTTGAAAAACTATTGCATTTGATTGATGGGCAGCCATTGTTACTAGCCGCTGTTCGAGAGCTTCTCGCGAAGAAGCAAAATGCGCTCGAAACGGGACCATCACAGCCCGTACCGATTATCAATGCTTTTATTATAGGTGAGTTGAATCGCCTGGAGGATGAATTCACAACCAAGTGTAAAGCGTGAGCCGCTATTAAAATTGAACGCGCTATTTCATGACGCCCTCAAAGAATCCGAGTAATCTAAAGCTCGTTCAAACTAGCCATTTCAAAACAAGGAAAGAACCATGACCATCTGCCCGATCGCCATCGTATCCGGCTGCATTAAATGCCCGATTTTTAAAATCTGTCCGGTAAAAAGTTTGATCGGCGATTACGTGCCGCCGTCTGACAAGAAAGCCACTGCCGAATCGAAAACAAAACGGACGGCCAAATCGAAAACAAAGCCGGCTGCAAAAACTACCCCAAAAAGGAAGGCGTGAGAGCACCACACATTACCCGAGAGTTTCAGCCTGTAAATTATCGACTGCCCAAGCCCAAGCATCCACGGGGCTGCCAACATGCTGAGGGACAGCCGCCCGCTGCCCAAAATTTGGTCATGGAACGCGCGGAAATCGAATTTCGTCTCAATGCATTTTTTCGCGCGTTCGCGCAATGGGTTAATTTTCAGCTTGCTGATTTTGTAAGACGGCACCTGTGCCGGCCAGATCATGTAGCGCTCGGCCACGCGGCGCGTGGCGGGCGGCGGGCGGCGGGCGGATGCTTTGGTGCCGCGTTCCATAGGCATGGTTCACTTGGTGGTGTGTAAGAGCGCTGAGACAAATTGCCTACACCAATTCTAATTGCTATTGCCCGGGTAAATAATAGGCATTGTCATATATGCCGCTGTGGTGGCGCAACATGCAGCGAGCCCTAAAGCGCGGGTGCCTCGCGATTGGTTGGTGGCGGAGATCAATTGGACCTAGCCACATTTCAGCCGCCCGCTTTTGCGGGGCTTTACTCAGGGCATGCGCCGCCCGATTTTGCCCACGCAATCACGGTACGGTTAAATTGCTCTTTCAACATCGGCACAGCTTCGCGCGGATTTCCATAGACATCAACACCCGGCTCCCAACCCCACGCCACTAACTTATCTTCAGTCAGATGCTTTACCGTGGCGGCTAAATCACGATTTCCGTTTTTGTTACGGTCGATCATCGCGCGACATAGCTCGCCTGCGGATTTTCCTTCCCACGCCATGGCCAAGGGCGCCAAATGCCAGTTAGGTGCGCCCGGCACTCGCGCCACATCATAATTTGCCGCGCCGTGACATGCTCCACATTGAAGACCGACTGGGCCGTTGTTTTGAGGGCCGCGCGCGATGGGCGGGGAATGCACATGCCAATCCATGCCTTGTTTGGGAGTGTCATCTTTGGGATGGCAGTTCACGCAACGCGGGTGGCCTAAAACAGCGTGCATTTCTTTATACAACCTCAGACTTTCCGCTATTGTGTTGGCCGCTCCGCCGCTTTCGGCTACAACATGATCCGGCACCACAGGTCGCGTTTGGCTTTCGGTTGGTTGGGCAATTGCAGAGCTAGCCACGAACCATGGCACTACTGTAAGCGCAACAGTAGCGACAAAAAATGGTGATGAAATACGTTGGTTTTTCATAGGCCAGTCAACAGTAGGGATTTTTACAGCTTAACTTGGCTTAAACCGTTGTACTAACGGGCTAATGTTCAAAATAGTGTAGCTGGGCTCCTACAGAAAATTAAATGGGGTGTTTATTTTCAACGCTGTAGGATTTTATCGACAAGATGCAAAATTCTCGCAGAATAAGCGCGTCTCCGTAACTGTGGAAAATTTCTGCTGCACGCTAAGTCTGAAAGTACGAATTAGTTTTTAACAAGATTGCGACATGTTGTATGAGGGTCTTCAGGCTTCGTCGGTATAATCCATTACTAGCCATTTTTCATACCAGACCAATCGGGAAACCTTATGTCTTACCAGACACCCTCGCAGAGCAGTGAAGCTTCAAAATCCAATCCGATCAAAACCGCAATTTTCGTCGCAGTGGGCGTGCTGGCGCTTATTATTGGCGTGTTTCTTCTAGCTAAATTCGCGGTGGGAACGCATCAACTTGGCGCATCCAATGAACTCGCCAACAATCCTGAAGTGGTGGCAAAGCGGATTGCGCCTGTCGTGACGTTATTGGTGGTACCGCAAGCAGTTGCTACACCCCCGACAGTCGCTGTCGCCCCCGCTAATTCTGCAGCCTCTGCGGCTGTCGCGCCTACCGTGGTAGCGGCTTTGATCCCTGTAGCGCTCCCGGCGGGTGCAGCACCTGCCACAGCGGGCGGCGGTGAAGGCGTCTACAAGGGCGGATGTGTGGCTTGCCATGGTGCCGGAATTGCGGGTTCGCCAAAATTCGGTGATAAAGTCGCTTGGGCATCACGTATCGCTCAAGGCAAACCAACTTTGTATGAGCATGCCATTAAAGGCTATATCGGCAAAGCGGGTGCGATGCCGGCCAAGGGCGGCAACAACGCGCTGGCCGATGCAGATGTTAAAGCAGCGGTGGATTACATGGTGGCAGCAGCTAAATAACCCCGGAATGGCGCACGCGACACGCCAGGCACACCAAGGGCGGCTAGGGAAACCCAGCCGCCTTTTTTTACGAGGAGGTGCATGAGCATTTATGCCATTGGTGATTTGCAGGGCTGCTATTTAACGTTGCAGGCGTTGCTCGATCAAATCAAATTTGATGCGAGTTCAGATCGTTTATGGTTTGTCGGTGATCTCGTCAATCGCGGCGCAGGCTCGCTTGAATGTTTGCGTTTCGTAAAAGGGCTGGGTAGCCGCGCTACGGTGGTGCTGGGCAATCATGATTTGCATTTACTCGCCATCGCAGAGGGCATTGCCAAAGCTAAAGCGCTCGATACACTCGACGAAATTTTGGCAGCGCCTGATCGCGAACCGCTGCTGCAATGGCTGCGCGCGCAAAAATTGCTGCATGTCGAAGGCAAATTTGCGATGGTGCATGCGGGCTTACTGCCGCATTGGGATTGGCCTCAGTCACAGGCGCTGGCCAATGAGGTGACGCACATACTGCGCGACAAAAACTACCGGCATTTTTTGCAGAACATGTACGGCAATAATCCCGACGAATGGCGCGACGATCTTGAGGGTGACGCGCGACTACGTGTGATTTTAAATGCGATGACACGAATGCGCGCCATCACGGCGCAGGCCCGAATGAATTTGAAATTCAAGGGTGGACTTGCGGACATGCCTGAAGATTTACAACCTTGGTTTATTGCGCCGCATGCGCGCGGCGATGAAATTACAGTTATCGCAGGCCATTGGTCAGCATTGGGGCTGCACGTAACTCCGCACTTTATCGGCCTTGATTCAGGCTGCATATGGGGACGTGAATTGACCGCTTTAAGGCTGGAAGATCGGGCAATTTTTCAGGTGGCCAGCCGGGAGATTGTTTCGGGCGGCGGAGAAGAATAAAAAAATCAGGGCTTCAAACTATCTGCCAACACGACGCCCTGCCT
>JAYVYF010000191.1:0-3442 GCA_043784585.1 Burkholderiales bacterium | reverse complement strand
AAACACCTATAAATGCGCTGCTATTTACGCATGGCCTTTTCAGAGGCGGTCATCGAATCAATAAACGCCTGCCGTGAAAACAAACGCTCGGCGTATTTGAGTAACGGCGCAGCCGCTTTGGGCATTTCGACTTGATAGTGCTCCAAGCGCCACAGCAAAGGGGCGATTGCCACATCCAACATCGAAAACTCATCGCCCAGCATGTGCTTTTGCTTCACAAAAATCGGTGCGAGCTGAATCAGATTTTCACGAATATACAAACGCGCTTTATCGTGAGTATTTTGTTTGCCGCGCTCCAGCGAATCGACGTGGTTGAAAATTTCGTTTTCCATGCGGAACAAAATCAGCCGCGCGCGAGCCCGCATCACGGGGTCGGCGGGCATCAGTTGTGGATGCGGGAAACGTTCGTCAATGTATTCGTTAATGATGTTCGACTCGTACAAAATCAAATCGCGCTCCACCAATACCGGGGTGCGGTTATACGGATTCATCACCGCGAGATCTTCGGGTTTGTTCATCAAATCCACATCAAGGATCTGGAAATCCATCCCTTTTTCATACAGCACAATGCGACAGCGGTGGCTAAACGGGCACGTCGTTCCGGAATAGAGCGTCATCATGATGAATACCAACTTTCTTTTTCTAAGGGTACAAGTACAGCTAAAAGTACGAAGCCGCGCCTGGTATTTGCCTGGGCGCGGCTTGGTGTTCTGCTAGAGCAGAAGCTTATTTCACATCTTTCCAATACTCATTTTTGAGCCACAAAGTAGCGAAAAATGCGATCACCAGAAACAGCAGCACGATGACACCAACTTGCGTCCGGGCGGGGCGCGCGGGCTCGCCCATATAAGTGAGGTAATTCACCAAATCTTTGATGAACAAGTCGTATTCCATTTGGTTCATAGTGCCAGCCCGATCAACGGAGAGTTTCATGATCGGCGTCATATGACCATGCTCTTCTTTCTCGCCCGCTTTGGTCAACACCTGGGTGCCTTGCAAATCGTGCAGTGGGTTGGGCATGCTAACGTTTTTGAAGACCACGTTGTTCCAGCCTGACGGTGAAGTGTCGTCGCGGTAGAAGCTGCGCAAGTAGGTATAAATCCAGTCTGAGCCTCGCACACGGGCGACTAACGTAAGATCCGGTGGCAAGGCACCAAACCACTCTTTGGCGTCCTTCGGATCGAGCGCCGAAACCATGGTGTCGCCGATTTTGTCGGTGCTAAACATCAGATTCGATTTGATCTCATCTTCGGTCAAGCCAATCTGCGTCAAATGGCTATAGCGCATGAAGCTCGCGTTATGGCAATTCATGCAGTAATTAACGAAATTTTTTGCGCCCCGCTGCAACGACGCCTGATCTTTCAGGTTGATCGGTGCAGTATCCAGCGCCACTTCTTCGCTCGCAAAAACAGCCGTGCCTCCTGACAACAGGCAAAGCACCAATGCGGGTACTGCGATCAGGGTTTTGATAATTGATTTCATCAGAAAGTGACCTGCAAAGGTTCAGCTTTTTCTTTATCAATTTTGGTATACCAGGGCATCAGGATAAAGAATGAGAAATAAACAACCGTCAAGACTCTCGCAACCAGAGTCGCTGTATCGACGCCACCCAATAACGACAGCTGCCCCCACACGGTGGTGGGTACCACGCCGAGATAACCAAGGATCAAAAAGCTGATTACAAAAGCGGTCAGGAAGGCCTTATAGATCGGGCCGCGATAACGTACCGATCTCACTTTGCCACGGTCAAGCCACGGCAAGGTAAACAGGATCAAGGTGGCACCGCCCATGACCGCAACGCCCGGGAATTGCGAGCTGAACATGGATGGCACGGCGCGCAGCATCGCGTAGAACGGGGTGAAATACCAGACTGGGGCAATATGAGCGGGCGTTTTCAGCGGGTCGGCGGGGATGAAGTTGGCGGCCTCTAGGAAATAGCCACCCATTTCGGGAGCGAAGAAAATAATGGCTGTAAATACGGCCAGAAACACGACTACACCAACCAAATCTTTTACGGTGTAATAGGGATGGAAAGGAATACCATCACGAGGTTTGCCATCTTTAGGATCAATATTCTTCTTGATATCGATGCCATCCGGATTGTTTGAGCCGACTTCGTGCAACGCGGTCAGGTGTGCGGCGACCAAGCCCAGCAACACCATCGGAATTGCGATGACGTGGAACGCGAAAAAGCGGTTAAGGGTGGCGTCGCCAATGTTGTAATCACCGCGAATCCAGACGGCCAAGTCTTCGCCGATAAACGGGATTGCGCCGAACAAATTGATAATTACCTGCGCGCCCCAGTAGGACATTTGGCCCCACGGCAGCAAATAACCAAAAAACGCTTCAGCCATCAAAGCCAAATAAATCATGCAGCCGAAAACCCACAATAATTCGCGTGGCTTTTTATACGAGCCATACATGAGGCCGCGCATCATGTGCAGGTACACCACCACGAAAAACATTGATGCTCCCGTGGAGTGCATATAACGAATCAACCATCCAGCAGAAACGTCGCGCATGATGTATTCAACCGAGGCAAAAGCAAATTTCGCGTCCGGCTTGTAGTTCATGGTGAGGAAAATACCGGTCACAATCTGCATAACCAAAATGAGCAGCGCCAACGAGCCGAAGTAATACCAAAGGTTGAAGTTTTTCGGTGCGTAATACTCGCCCAAATGCTCTTTGTAAAGCGTGGAGAGCGGGAATCGGTCATCTACCCAGCCGAGCAGCTTGCCCGGAAGCCCGCCAAGCGGCGGTGCGGATAAAGGTTTGGGAATACTTGCCATGTCTATGCTCCTTTGCCGTCTTCGCCGATGACCAAATTTTTGTCATCAGCAAACATGTATTGCGGCACCGCCAGATTAAGGGGGGCGGGCATGCCCTTGAAAACGCGACCTGCAAGGTCAAATTTTGATTGATGGCAGGGGCAGAAAAAGCCGCCCGGCCAGTCTGCGCCGAGATCGGCGGCGCCGACATCCTTGCGATATGTGGGCGAGCAGCCCAAGTGGGTACACACGCCTTTGACCACAAACCATTCGTCCTTAATTGCGCGGGACACGTTTTTTGCGTAGGCAGGTTGTTTGGACGATTCTGATTTTGGATCCGCCAGTAATGCATCGTTTTTGCCGAGCTGCATCACCATTTCGGGCGTACGACGAATGACCCAGTGGGGTGCCCCGCGAAATTCGATAATAATCTGTTGACCCGGCTCAATGGTTGCCAGAGGAACCGGAACCGACGCGCCGGCTGCAATCGCACGGGCAGAAGGTTTCATGCTGGAGGCGAGAGGAAAGGCCACTGCCGCTGCAGCGCCAGCCCCCACCACAGAAGTTACCGCGACTAATAAACGACGTTTTTGGGGATCGACTTGGTCGAGAACGATTGCGCTCATAATGAATTTTCGCTATTTAAACGGGAAGGAAAGATAACTTCGGTCAAA
>JAYVYF010000190.1:0-2234 GCA_043784585.1 Burkholderiales bacterium | reverse complement strand
GGACACGCTTGAGTGCTGAGTGAATTTAGGCTGTCGTCGCGCGGATAGGCCAAAAATACTGGATAAGACGATGCGTTCGGTCTGGTTGAAGCCGATCACCTCAACAGAGTAGGCGTCTTTTTTCATGGTGCTCATATTCGCTCGATATTATTGATTTGTTGAGTCGTGTGGCTCTTGCGTGGCGTTTGTGTAGCGTTTGTGTTGCGTCAGCTGTTTGACAACAGTTTTTGAGTCTCCAGCAAGTAATTTATGTTGTCGGTGTGCTCGTGATTTTTTAAAATAATTGTTCTGATATCTCAAGCGCCATATCTATCAACATCCCGGCGTTAGCGATCCGATTGTCGGGATTTTTCGCCATCATCACATTGACGAGCGGTTGAATGTGGCTGAATTGTGCAGGCAGTTCTGGTATTGCCAGTTTTACGTGTTGATAGAGCAGCGCCTGCGTATTTGCTGCCCGATACGGTTTTTTGCCCGTCAGCAATTCGAAAAACATGACACCAAGCGCGTACAGATCAGCGCGATGATCGACGTGTTGAGCGGATGCCTGCTCTGGCGCAATGTAGGCGGGCGTGCCGAATACTTCGCCGTGGGCCGTAATGGAAAGCCGCGTATCTTTAAGCGTCGCAATGCCAAAATCTGCGATTGCGAGCGAGCCATCGGCGCGCAACATGATGTTGTCTGGTTTCATGTCACGATGAACCATTCCACGCTCATGAATTGCTCCCAGCGCTCCCGCCACTTGGATCAGAACAGCCAAGGCGACTTCCACAGAGATATCACTATTCATCAATCGGCGCACATCACCGCCAGGAAAATACTCCATCGCAATATAGGCGTGTGAAGTAGAAAATCCTTGCGCAAATATTTTTGCGACGTTTGGATGATCGATTTGCGAGATAAGCGCATATTCGCTGATAAATCGTTGCAGCATTTCACCGCCGTCATCTTCGGTGATGTGAAGCAGCTTCAGCACATGCTGAGCTCCGGTTGCACTATGTTCTGCCAGAAATACTTGCGACGTACCACCGTCGCCCAACTTTTTGATGAGGCGATAGCCCTGCAACTTAATTTCAGGATTCGTTTGATGATCCGCTAGCGCAGCGTCTTCGATCTTTTTAAGTTCCAGTTCGAACAGCGAATGTGCCGATGGCGCTCCGCTCGGCGCATAGTGTTGGTTGGCTAATGCCTCCGTGTTATTCACCACAGCTGTCTGCAAGCTATCGTAAAAAAGCCGGTTTTTTTCAGACGCATCAGCCTTTGGCAGCAGCCCCATCACTTCAGCGATGTTTAAGCTATCAGCCGTCTTCCCCGGGCCTTCTTCTGCAATGCCTGTGCCAGTCATTTTTGAAGGTAGATGAGTGTTCGAAGTCTGTCCGCTGACAATGCGCGTACCCGCAAGCTCAATCGAGTCTTCGCTGGCGACAATGCTCCAGGAAAGCTGTTTTGTGAGTTTCTCAAAATGGGTGGCAAGTTCTACCGTTTCTCCGCTGATATTGGTCCCCACAGTCTTATTCTGCCCGTCTGCGACAGCCCCGCTCGCAACACAAATAATGCCACTGTGGATGCCGACACCGATACTAAATGTCGGCAGAGATGGACGCGAAAAACGACGCTTGATCCACAAGTCAAATTGCTGCGCGGTATTGGTCATCAGCAGCGCAGCTTTGAGTGCCCGCTGGGCGTGGCTAACATGCTGGCCGCGCGCGCCGTCGAACATCGCCATCACGGTGTCACCGGCAAACTTCACCACCCAGCCGTTTTGCTCAAGCAACGGCTCGCATGCTTTGACGAAATAAGCATTCAACAATTCAACTATTTCGGCGGGTTGTAAATGCGCAGTGAAGGCAGAGAAGTTGCGAATACCTGAGACCAAAACAGAGCCGAGAATATTTCCATCGGCCATCGCAATCGCAATCGCTTCAAAGCGTAAAGGTGGCAACAATTCGGGACGCGACAATTCAAAAGTTGGCAATTCGCTTAATGTTGTCGCCGGGGTTTCGCGTGGAGGCGTCGCCAGCAATGCGGGTAGAGGCGAAATTGAAATGCTTTGCGTCGGCGAAGGTAGCTCGTTTTCAACTGGTCTGCGCATCCCCTCAAGGCGTTTTAAGCGTGATGATATGGAGGTGAGTAAATCATTACGTCTCACCGGCTTGGCAAGAAAATCATCAGCGCCTAAATCCATTCCCCGCCGAAATACCGAAGCATCACTATGCTGTGTGAGCAAAATAATG
>JAYVYF010000189.1:0-7077 GCA_043784585.1 Burkholderiales bacterium | reverse complement strand
GGTCATCACGATCAGGCTGCCAGCGACCTCCTTGACAGGCAGCCAATGCGAGCTTTCCGCATAATCACGTTTTAAATTTTTCAGCAGATCGGCGGGTTTCGGCCGATCAGTTTTATAACCTTCATATTCCACACCGAAATATTTTCCCAGCGCCGAGCCAAGCGCCGCCAGATTCACCTGAAACTCATCCACCAGAATATCTTCTATATTTTTATTCTTGCGCCTCGCCGTGCGCGCGGCGAGTTCCAACTCAGCAGCGGAAATAACGTTGTCAACAATCAGATAATCAAACTTTGATTTAATCTGCGTGGGCATATTGGTGCGCACACGGAATGCAATCGCGAGCGTTTTCGCAATTTCAACCAAACCCTCCTCCGTCAGCTTGGAGAAAGGTGTGCCGGGCAGATGATTGATCAGCTGAATAACGCCCATCGCGTCGTTGATCCCGTCTCCATCCGAATCACCGCCCAAAATCGGCGCCACCATCATTTGCCGGGTTCGATAGCCGGTCCGCTCGTCCACTGCCTTTAAAAAAGTGAGGTTGGGTGAATAAGTTTTAAGCTCAGCATCGCTATATACATCATGCACATTCATGAATTGCTTGTTCAGCGCACAAAAGCCGGCGATAGAGCTTTCAGAGATCGGCAGCTTGATATCTTTGAATGAATTGAGTCCGGACTTGACCTTGGAAACAATCGCCTGATTGTCATCCGCCAGGACATAAATAGTCAGGCGATCCGCGTCAAAAAGCTGACAAATATCACGGGTAACGTCGAGCATGATTTCGTCGATGTTGGAAGTCGCATGAATCCGGTTTGCGACCGCCTGAAGCTTTTTTGAGAAGGCGAGCTTGCTGGACATGTCCGCCACGCTCATTGCGGTAGCAGCGACGGCAGATTCGGATTTCGGTTCCAACCCAGCGCTCATGTTGGTTTCACTTTTTGATGGACGAATGACGGAAGCCAGACAAATCAGACAAATACAAATCAGAGGTGAAATTCGTGCCCGTTTTCAAGCATGCGCGGTTTCCAGCGGGCGGCATCGCGCTCAATCTCACTCATGGTCAATGTGACTTCGCCAGGCTTCAAATGTGTCACAAATACCTCAACCTCGCGGGTTAACTTTGACAGCTCTTCGGCGAGCATGCTGGGGCACAGGTGTTTGGAGGCGATTGCGATGTGGCGCTCTTTATTCGCAAACGCCGTTTCGATCACCAGATATTTTAAATTTTCAGTCCGGTTGGCAACGGCCCACAGTGCATCGTTGGTGGTCGTATCTCCACTAAACAAAAAACTGGCTCTGCCACTGTCAACCAGATATCCCACCGCAGGAACCACATGATTGGCGGGCACCGCCGTAAAGGTGCGTGCCTCGATTTTTACCGGCTCACCCACCCGCAATTCGCAAAAAATCATGAACGGGTTTTCGCTGTCCGGGATCTGCGAAAAATCCGGCCAAATTTTCCAGTTAAACAGATGATCTTTGAGCACCTGAAGCGTCGCAGCGGTGGAATGAACGATTAGCGGCGTTGAGCGCATCCAGCACACGGTATCGACTAAAAACGGCAAAAAAGCCACGTGATCAAGATGCGAATGGGTGATGAACACATGATCAATCTTGGCCAGCGCTTCAACACTCAGGTCACCCAGACCCGTGCCAGCATCAATAAGTACATCGTCATCAACGAGCATCGAGGTGGTGCGGAACTTTCCGCCGATCCCGCCGCTACAGCCCAAAATTTTGATCCGCATAACAGTCCCGAGCAATCGCTATTGACAGAGATGGTGCTTGGAGGCGAGCCCGTAGTGTGCGCTAGCGAAAGCGAGGCTATTGCCGCTTGAAACCAGAGGTTTCCAAGCCGCAGATCGTAATAATCGCGATGTGTTTACAGCTCCAATCATCCCAACATACATCACATTATGCGACATGCTGTGAATTAAGTATGTGTTCAAACTCACACCTTACGGAGCAAGTTTGGATCACGGCTTGTAGAAAAATTCCATCTTCACACTGGCGATTTCAATCGTCGCATGATCCGTAAGTGCCTGCGCTTGAGCCCCCATCAATACGCCATTCAGAATCGGGAAAGTGGCGCCTTCAACATGGGTAATGAAAAAACCTGATGGACGGCGTGTGATTACGGCGACCTGAACGCCAGGTTTGCCGATCGTCGTGAGATTTTTTACCAAGTCCAATGTGCGCCCCGCCGCAGCCCCCGACAAAACCTGAACGGCTGCCTCACGAACGTGGGGAGTGGCGGCAGTCGGTGCGTGCGACATGGTGGAGGGTTGCGGCGCTAGGGATGTAACCGGAGGTGTAGCGGGCGACACCAGCGGACGCATATTTGTCTGGGTATCGGACATGGAGGGTCCGAAAGAGGCCGGCGCAGATGCTACGGATGCTGGAATCAAGGGTGGCTTGCGAATAATCATGGTTTTTTCAAAATCCTGCGTGCTCACCTGCACCGGCGCTTCACCCAGATATTTCAGCTTGTGCTTGCCGATTTCAATAACATCATTATTTTGCAGAAAATGTTTTTTGATTGGTTTGCCATTAACCAATGTGCCGTTCGTCGAGTTCAAATCCTCTATAAACGAGTCATTGAGAATCGTGATAATAGCCGCATGCTCGCCGGAGACAGCAAGGTTATCCACCTGGATATCGTTATGCGGCTTTCGGCCTAGTGTGGTTCGCTCTTTCATGAGGGAAATCTCTTTCAACACCGTGCCATCAACACTCAAAATCAATTTAGCCATGGTCGTTACCTTAGGAAATTCGTTCAAATCCGATTTACGTAATTTACGTATCGCGTCTGCCTTACTTGCCCGCAAGCGCCTGTACCAGTATTTTTACGTTGCGTTCAGTGCTTCTCGATCACTATTTTTATCAATATTTCTAATGCACCTTCCGATGCGTGTTTTGATTAGCGTGTTTTGACAAATACGCAAAAGGCACCTATCGAAACCAGGATTTTATACGCGCCCACAAGCTGAGATGTACCGCAAAACTTTGCACCACTTTAATCAACATAACAGAAATATTATCTCGTCCACCCGCGTCGTTTGCGGCCTGCACCAGCTGCTGTGCGGTGAGTTCGAGATTGGAACGCAGTGCAATCAAGGTCATTTGCAGTTCGTCGTCCTCGATCATATCGTTGAGGCCGTCCGAACACAGCAAATAGACATCGCCTGCCAATACGTCATAGGTATTAATCTCGGCGTCAACCTCAGGATCAATCCCGACCGCTCGCGTCACTAAATTTTTGTTATGTGACTGGCGCGCATCTTCTTTGCTGATCAAGCCCGCGTCGATTTGCTCCTGAAGCAGAGAATGGTCTCGAGTAATTTGCTCGAGCGCATCGCCCCGCATGCGATACAGCCGCGAATCGCCAATATGCGCAACCGTGACAAAATTATCATAAAACAGGCACACCACCAATGTAGTACCCATGCCTGCGCAGTGTGGATCTCGCTGAGCAGCTTCAAAAATTGCGCGGTTTGCGGCAGACACCTGCTCTTGTACCCGCGTGCGGGCCAGCGCTGTTGCGGCACCGCGATCAAGGTTTTTCAGTGCGGCTGGCGTCCATGTGGCCGACAGACCGGTGGCGATAAGCGATGTTGCCATGCCGCTGGCGACTTCACCTGCGTTGTATCCGCCCATGCCATCGGCCAGCACCACCACTCCCAGCTCCGGGCGTGACTCGACGCAGTCTTCGTTGTGCGCCCGCACCCGGCCAGGGTCGGTGGCGCTAACAATTTGCAGGGCATCGTTTAATGCCAAGCTGCCCCCTCAACACAATTCTCGCCGCAAAGTCCCAAAGCATTCTCCCTTGCTCAACTTTTTAAGTTATTTTGTTTTTATGCTCTCGTTGCCGTGCATTTCAAATTTAAAAAACGTGTTTACAAATGCCGGAAAAATCAACGCCTCGATCGCACTAGTTTTGAACTGTTTTGCGTTGTCCTGCATCTGAGTCTTGGAAATTACCACTCCGGACACTGATTTGCATCAGATGATAACCGAAATGAACTATTTAAGAAATACTTGCAGGATGTAGCGAATGTCCCTGATTTTTAGCAACAAATCAAAAAATTTATGCTGCGATTTCGTTTAAATTTCAATTCGCAATGATTCAGCCCAGTTGCCTACGCCAAGCTAAAACCGCTATTCGTTCAATTGTGTCATCAAACCTGTGCCGTGCGCGTCGTGGCAGGCGTTGCTGGAATCGGGTTTAATGCAGATAGATAAGTTATATAAAAATATGAGGAGATTTCAAAATGGATCAACCGGTTTTTCTTCAAGACGATATTGACCCGCAAGAAACGCGCGAATGGCTGGATGCACTCGCGGGTGTGCTGGAGACCGAAGGCCCGGAACGCGCACATTACCTGCTCGAATCGTTGGTAGACAAAGCACGGCGCTCAGGTGCCAATTTGCCCTACTCCCCCAATACGGCTTATATCAACACCATTCCGCCGCACGCTGAAGACGGCTTGCCGGGCGATCAGGAGATGGAACACAAGCTGCGCTCGATCATTCGCTGGAATGCCATCGCGCTGGTGCTGCGCGCAAATAAAGAATCATCCGAACTAGGCGGCCATATCGCGAGCTATCAATCCGCCGCGATGTTGTACGACATCGGCTTCGATCATTTCTGGAATGCGCCGTCCAAAGCCCATGGCGGCGACATGATTTTTATGCAGGGTCACTCGGCACCCGGCGTCTATGCCCGCGCGTTTCTCGAAGGTCGCCTCAGCGAAGAGCAGCTCGAAAATTTCCGCCGCGAAGTGGATGGCAACGGCATTTCGAGCTACCCGCATCCTTGGCTAATGCCTGATTTTTGGCAATTCCCAACCGTATCGATGGGCTTGGGGCCGATTCAGGCAATTTATCAAGCACGGTTTATGAAGTATTTGCACAATCGCGGCATCGTCAATACCGAAGGCCGCAAAGTGTGGGCGTTCATGGGCGACGGCGAAATGGATGAACCCGAATCGCTGGGCGCGATTGCTCTGGCGGCGCGTGAAGGTCTCGACAATTTGGTTTTTGTGGTCAATTGCAACCTGCAACGGCTCGACGGCCCGGTGCGCGGCAACGGCAAAATTATTCAGGAATTGGAAGCCGATTTCCGCGGCTCCGGTTGGAATGTGCTGAAAGTCATCTGGGGCCGCTACTGGGATCCGTTGTTTGCGAAAGATTCAGAAGGCATCCTGTCGCGCCGCATGATGGAAGCAGTGGACGGTGAATATCAAAATTACAAAGCGCGTGATGGGGCATATGTGCGCAAACATTTTTTTGGCAAATATCCCGAGCTGGAAAAAATGGTTACCTCGATGTCGGACGACGATATCTGGCGCTTGAATCGCGGCGGACATGACCCGTATAAGGTCTATGCAGCGTACTCGCAAGCGGTGAAGCACAAGGGTCAGCCAACCGTGATTCTAGCCAAGACCATCAAAGGTTACGGCATGGGTAAAGCAGGCGAAGGCCAGAACATTACCCATCAGCAAAAGAAAATGGACCTCGCGTCATTAAAGCAATTCCGTGATCGTTTCAATGTGCCGGTGGCTGACGATGTTATTGGCGATATTCCGTTCTACAAACCTGCGGAAAATTCGCCTGAGATTCAATATCTGAAAGCCGCGCGCGCCAAACTCGGCGGCTCGCTGCCCGTGCGCTTTCCGAATATTCCCGCGCTGAAAGTACCTGAATTATCGATCTTTGAGCCGCTTCTGAAATCGACCGAGGAGCGCGAAATTTCTACTACGATGGCCTTCGTTCGTGCCTTCACAGCACTTACCCGCGACAAAGAACTCGGCCCACGTTTAGTGCCGATTGTGGCTGACGAATCGCGCACGTTTGGCATGGAAGGATTGTTCCGCCAGCTTGGCATTTATTCCTCCGTCGGCCAGCTATACGAACCCGTCGATGCCGGCGAATTGATGTTCTACAAGGAGGACAAAGCGGGCCAAATTTTGCAGGAAGGCATTAACGAAGCAGGTGCGTTCTGCTCGTGGATGGCGGCCGGAACCAGCTATGCGAACCACGGCCAGCACATGATCCCGTTCTTTATTTTCTATTCCATGTTCGGCTTCCAGCGTGTCGGCGATCTGGCGTGGGCGGCAGGCGATATGCAGGCGCGTGGCTTTCTGCTGGGCGGCACATCAGGCCGCACCACTCTGAACGGCGAGGGCCTGCAACACGAAGACGGCCATTCGCATCTGATGTCGGCGACGATTCCGAATTGCATCTCGTACGACCCGACATTCAGCTATGAACTGGCGGTCATCATGCACGACGGTTTGAAACGCATGTACGAAAAAATGGAGCCGATTTATTACTACATCACGGTAATGAACGAGAACTATACGCACCCGGCAATTCCGACTGCTGCGGGTGTGGAGGCCGACATTCTCAAGGGCATGTATTTGTTCCGCGAATCGAAAGAAGCTAAAAAGCCGCGCGTACAGTTGATGGGCTCCGGCTCGATATTCCGCGAAGTGATTGCGGGCGCCGAGTTGCTGGAGCTAGATTGGGGCGTGGTAAGTGATATCTGGAGTTGCACATCGTTCACGGAATTACGCCGTGACGGTATGGCCGCAGAGCGCCAGAATATGCTGCATCCTGAAGCCGTTGCCATAGCACCACACGTCACCAAATTGCTCAAGGGTCATAAAGGCCCCGCCATCGCGGCAACCGACTATATCCGCAGCTTTGCCGACCAGATTCGGCCCTACATCAGTGACCGCAAATACGTCGTGCTCGGCACCGATGGCTACGGGCGTTCGGATACGCGCAAGCAGTTGCGCAAGTTCTTCGAGGTGAATCGGTATTACGTCGTTATTGCCGCGCTGAAAGCATTGGCGGATGAAGGCACAATCCCCGTTAAAACGGTGTCGGAGGCGATCAAGAAATACGGCATTGATGTGGAGAAGCCTGCACCTTGGACGGTGTAACCCGTTCGACAAAAGTGCAAACCTACTTTTGTTGAGCTTAGTCAGCGCTCGGCGTTTCAGCACCAACAAAAAAGCATAAATTTGAGGAGGATTTGCGTGGCAAATCTTATTGAAGTAAAGGTTC
>JAYVYF010000188.1:0-1632 GCA_043784585.1 Burkholderiales bacterium | reverse complement strand
CCTCGTGATCGTTACTTTGCAGGTTTTCCAAAATTACCGCGAATTCGTCGCCGCCCAGGCGCGCAACCGTGTCGCTGGTGCGTACGCAAGCAGACAGGCGTGCCGCGACCCGCTTTAATAGCTCATCGCCGACATCGTGGCCCAGCGAATCGTTGATTGTCTTGAAACGATCCAGATCGATAAACATGAAAGCGAGCTGGCCATTTTTTCGCGCGGCGTTGGCGATGCCTTGTTCCAGCCGGTCATTTGCCAGCATGCGGTTAGGCAAGCCCGTTAGAGGATCGCGCGTGGCCAGATATTCCGCCCGCTCCTCGGCGAGCTTGCGCTTGGTGATATTGGCGGAGGTGCCGGTCATGCGACGCGCCCGGCGGTTTGCGTCCCGTTCGGTCACCGCGCCTCGGGTATGAAGCCACATCCAGTTGCCGTTGAGATCCGGCACTCGATATTCGCAATTCAATTCGTTGTCTTCGCCTTTGATTGCGAGTCTGATTGCGGCCCGCATTTTTTCCTGATCATCCTTGAATGTCCACTCAATCACTTGCTCGCCGCAGACCACGGCCTCTTGCGGAGCAGCGCCTAACAAGGTGGCCCAGCCCTTGTTGAAATACACGGTGTTATTTGCCAGATCCCAGTCCCACATCGCCAGGCTCGAACCTTCCAGCGCCAGATCCAGACGTTCTTTAGCGGCCTGAATCTCTTGCTCGGCGCGTTTGCGCCCTGAGACATCACGGCCCATCCCAATGCAATATCGTTTACCGGCAATCGCAATGGCGCGGCCGTGAAAGGCATACGGCGCTTCCGCATCATTCTTGATGCGCATGGAAGCTTCAAGCGACACTTCCTTATTTTCTTCAAATACCCGACGTACCGCGTCCGCTGCCGCCGCCCGATCATCGCTCGCTACAAAATCAAGCGCATGCATATCGTATAACTCTTGTGCGCTGTAGCCAGTAATCTCTTGAAAGCTTGAATTCCAACGGACCATACGCGCATCGGAATCAAACATAAAAAACGCACCAGGCATACTGTGAATGGCCGCATCCGAAAACTCTTTTTCAGCCCGAAGCTTGGCTTCAGTGGCGTGACGGTGTTCGATTTCACTTTCCAACAGCTGTTCAAGTTTTACGACTTCTGCTGCCAGCGAATGAGCAGCTTGATCTGTATAAGGTGGCGGCGCTGTTGCGGAAAGAAAGTGAATCGCTTCGCTCGCTGGGCGAATCGCCCGACGTTCGTGGCGCGCCACGGCGCGCGCTTCCAGTCTGGCGCCCGCGAGATCAGCAAGATTGTTCAGCGCTTCCAATTGTTTTATGTTTGCATTTCGTGCAACAACATCAAATACCGCCAGCACCCCAATGAGTTCGTGGGTGCTGGAAAAAATCGGCGCGGCGGCGTAAAAGCACACGTGTGGCGGGCTGCTCACAAGCAGCAGATCTCGAACCCGTTTGTCTGCCAATGTATCGGGTATAACGAACGCTCTTGGTACCTGAGAAGTTCTCAGCAACAGGCCGCTGTCATATTGATGCAGGTAATGGCTGAAAAAACTTTGCTCAAGCGCCAGCACATTGAGCGGAAAATTAAAGCGTGATTTGAACCATTCGCGCGGGCTGTTGTTTCGGGGCTGAATATTTTGTT
>JAYVYF010000187.1:0-9156 GCA_043784585.1 Burkholderiales bacterium | reverse complement strand
CACCGGATAACTTTACCCATGCCCAACTTTATCGCGGTGAATATGTGTGCGTGATGCGTCACGACCATCCGCTAGCCGCCGCGCCACTATCGTTGGATGCTTATTGCGAGGCCCATCATCTGCTGGTGAGTTTCTCGGGGCGACCATTTGGATTTATTGATGAGGCACTGGCCACGATCAACCGCACGCGCCGCATTGTGCTGACCGTGAATCAATTTTTTACCGCGGGTCGGGTGGTGGTCGGCTCTGATCTGCTGACCGTATTGCCCAAACATTTTTTACCCTCGACCGGTATGAGTGCCGAGCTGGCCGCTTTTAAATTACCTTTCACCGTACCACCGGTTCAGGTGGATATGGTGTGGCACCAGCGCACCCGATCAGTCGCCGCCCAGCAATGGCTGCGCTCGGCCTTGAACGCAGCGTCCGAAGCGGCGTTCAGCATTTCTGTGGCGTCGAGTCGAAACATCATGCACGCGCCAAAAAAGCGCGTTGGCAAAATAAAAAAGTGAACGCAAGCTCCAGCGCCCCTCCCGGCCACTTTATCACTCAAACGGCACGCTGGGCGGGCACTTTTTATATGGAATTTTAACTGGGCCTAATCCAGCATTGACGATTGGCAAATTTCCTGTCGCAAACGCGCGTCGAGAACTGGTCTGCCGTGAATGTAGCGGGATGCAACAAGGTCGTTCAAAGTGTCTGTTTTTAGCCACATCATCGTTGAATACCTTTGAGTAACAGTAGTGTTTATGCCATCATTAATCTGTAAAAAAAATGTCCGAAAAAAAATCTGATAACTTATCATTCGAGGAGCTTTTCATGTCGTTCAATTTCATTCAAAAACGCGCTGTAAAGCGTTTGTTGCCTGCTATCGTTGCCGCAACATTTGGCCTGAGTGCCAGCGCCGCAAACGCCATCACTTTCAGCGGCGTTTATATATTCGGTGACAGCCTGGCAGATGCGGGCATTTATCGTCCCGGCATCGCCGGTCTCACCAACCCAGCGTTTGCGGCAGGAGTCGGACGCTTCACCACCAACCCAGGCCCGGTCTGGTCTGAATTAATTGCCAGTTATTACGGTGGCGTGCCACGTCCCAGCAATGCCGGCGGTGGTATTTATGCGCAGGGCGGATCGCGCGTCAATCTGCCAACCCCCCCCAGCTTGTTGGGCCCCGGGGGCATCCAGCGCCCGGTTTCAACCCAGATCAATGAATATCTTGCCGCAGGCGGCGGCAGAGCCGATGACCGCGCGCTTTATGGCGTGATTGCGGGTGCCAACGATATTTTTGCAAATTTAGGCGCTTTACAAGCGGGCTTTATTACCGCCGCGCAACTGCAAGCCAATGTGCTGGCCGCCGCGAACGGCGAGGTTGCCGAGATTGCACGTTTGAAAGCAGCGGGCGCACGTTACGTGCTTGTATTTGCGATACCCGATATCGGCACGACCCCGCAGTTTTCCGGCACCGCGTTTCAATCGTCGGTGAGTGCGTTGGTGGCGGGCTACAACGTGACGCTTTTCAATGGCCTCGCTGCGGCCGGTATTCAGGTCATCCCGGCAGATACGTTTAGCTTGCTTAACGAAGTTCGCGCAAACGCAGCGGCGTTCGGCTTTACCAACATCACCTCGCCAGCCTGCTTGCCCCTTGGCAGCTCGTCGATTACCTGCAGCGCGGCAAACACAGTGCCAAACGGCGCGGCCACGTATCTGTATGCAGACGGCGTTCACCCGACAGCCGCTATGCACGCCATCGTTTCTGATTTTGTAAAATCGCTGATTGACGGCCCCAATGCTTATTCGACCATGGCAGAAGTACCGTTGGCCACGCGCGCAGCCCATATTCGCACGCTGGACGCAGGCTTGCGCACCGGTAGCGTGGGTGAAGTTCGCCGTATCACCGCATTCGCAGCCGGTGACGGCGGTAAATCTGATATTTCAACCAACGGCCTGAGCCCGCAAACCAATTCGAAAAACCGCTCTGGCACAGTAGGCGTCACGTTCCGTACCTCGGAAACGTTTACGTTTGGCGCAGCAATCGGCAAAACAACCGCCGATGCCACCATGGGCTCGCTCGGTAAATTTGACACCAACGAGAGCCTGCTGTCGCTGTTTGGCTCGTTTAAATCAGGCGGTGCATATGCCAGCTTTATGGGTACGGTTGCTGATCTCAAATTCAATAACGTGCAGCGCTATGTCAAGCTGGGTCAAGTGACACGCACCAACTCGTCAAACACCAAAGGCTCCAACGCCTCACTCGGACTGTCAGCGGGCTACGACTTTGCATTGGGCGCGTTAAGTGTCGGACCATTTATCGCGTATACGACCCAGAGCGTGACCGTGAACGGCTTCACAGAAAACGCCAATGCAGCGGCGGCGTTATCGACCGATCTTAAAATCGGCGAGCAAAACCGCAATTCAAGAATCACCAGCATCGGCGGACGGGCCAGCTTCGATCTGGGCAAATGGACGCCGTTTGCGCGCATTTCACTTGAGCAGGAAGGCAGCCGGGATGAGCGCTCGGTCACGGCGTCACCCGTCACGATTGCCCAGGGAATCAGCTATGAAATCCCTGGCTATCGGCCTGGCAAAAAATGGGGTGCTGCCGCCGTGGGCGTACGCGGCACGATTACCGATCAAATCAGTTTATCGCTCGTTTATTCGGGCACTTTCAGCCGCACCAATGTAAAAGAGGACGGCTTTACGGGACTCGTCGCCTTCGCGTTTTAGTCGCCAGTACCCGTGTCTTAAAGACCGTGCGGCTCACACCGCACGGTTTTTTTACGCCTGCTTTTATGGCTAAGCCTGGCCTGTGACGGGTGATTTCGCGAGCGATTGGCAGCACAGTTGGACGGAATTGAGAGGCAGTTTAAGGAAATTTACGGCGCATCTTTTTACATTGTGCAGCAATCATGCGATCATAAAGTCATGAAACAAATTTATATCGCCGCCAACCTTCCTGATGCTCACCTTGTCCGCAACATGCTTGAACAAGCGGGCATACCCGCCCATATTTTTAACGCAAACGCGATCGGCGCGCTTGGCGACTTGCCGATGTCAGCCGCGTATCCGCAAGTATGGATCGCACAAATTCATCAAGAGCAGCATGCCCGGTCCGTGGTCGCCGAATATAGCCGCGCCACCCCACCGTTAGACGCAAAAGCGTGCAGCCGTTGCGGTGAAGCGAACCCAGGCGAATTTGAATTGTGCTGGAGTTGTGGGGCGGAGCTGCTTTCGTGAATTAGTAAACTGCAGTACAAACTGCGGATTTAAACATCCCATATTGAACGTTTTAAGGACGCCCAAACCATACAACGCTCGGCATAGTCGAGCACTGCTTAGCCCCAGCGCAGCTTCATGAACACCACCGCAAGCGCTAATGCGATGGTCACTATGTTGGCGATGATGATCGGCCATGCGTTCATCATCAAACCATAAACTAGCCACAGGGCAACGCCGATCACGAAGGTAACGTACATCGGCAGCGAAACATCCTTGGCGGAGCGCGTCCGCCAGATTTGCAGCACCTGCGGGATGAACGAAAGCGTGGTGCAGGTCGCCGCCATGCTGCCGATGATTTCAACGAGATTCATGGCTGGCGATGGGTTCAGGTTTTCAGTGAAAACGGCGAGAAATTGGTCTCGCGGTCATAAAAGTCTTCGCTTTCTGCGCGCTTCAGTGCATTCACGATTTTGACCGTGAGGGGCAACATTACAATTTCGACCAGCACTTTCAAACCCCATTGTGCGGCCATTACTTTGAGTACCAACGAATTTTCCCAGATGCCGTAAAACGCAATCGGGTAGAACAGCAGCGAATCCACCCCTTCGCCAAAAATAGTGGAGACGACAAACCGCACGCTCATCTGTTTTCCACCCGCGGCTAATTTCATTTTCGCGAGCACATATGAATTTACGAATTCACCACAAAAATAAGCAATCATGGACGCCGCCACGATCCGCGGCGTCTGCCCGAACACCGTCTCATAAGCAACTTGGTTGGGCCAGCCCGGCGCAGGCGGAAGCGCTACGACCACCGTCGCCATAATGGCCGCAAACGCCATCGCGCCAAAACCCGCCCAGATTACCTTTCGCGCGCGCGCGTAGCCGTAAACCTCAGTGAGGATATCGCCAAATACATACGACAGTGGAAAAAACAATACGCCCGCACCGAAGGTAAACGCGCCAATGATCGGCAACTCAAGCTGCGCCGCTTTGGCAGGTCCGATCAAGTTGGAGCAGAGATACACCGCCACAAAACCCACCATTACCAATTCGTAGTAGCGATAGTTACGATGGCTGTTGTCTGCGGACACACCAGGATTAGTGCTCAAAATTATTCTCCAAAAATATTAAAGGACGGCGACATCGGCGCGGCAATGGGAATGACCTAGCCTTTAGTCGGGCGTGAAGACTTCAGGCCCGCTGGCATTTGCTGCCGCTCGCTGCCTGACCATCTCGAACATCCCAATCGCGGCACAGGCCGCGGCGTTTAGCGATTCCACTTTTCCCGGCATCGGAACGGTAACACCTGCACTGGCCGTTTGCAGAAGTTGCAGGGAAAGCCCTGCTCCTTCATTGCCAATCAAGAATGCGGTGGCCCGCGCCAGTTCGCAATCATATAAACTTGAAGCCATGTTTTTTGCCCCTTTTTTAGCCCATGTTGACGCGGCAGGAACAAAAGCGAGCGACTGTCCGCGATACCGACTGACGAAGTCCACCACATCTGCGCCTTCAACAATATTGAGCAAAAAATGTGCCCCCTGGGCGGCACGCAACACTTTAGGTGACCATGCGAATGCGCATGATTTAGACAACATCACCTCGCATACGCCGGCGGCGGCGGCGCTACGCAGCATTGAGCCCACATTACCGGGATCCTGTACATCTTCAAGCACCAAAACCGCGCTGGCATCGAGCGGAATGGCTCGCGCGACAGGCGTTTCAACTTCTGCCAGCACCGCGGCAGGCGAGTCGAGACTGGACGCCTCGGCAATCAATGGCGCAGTCAAAATATTGACAGTCACGCGCGGGAATCTGGTTTCAAAAACAGCGAGCCACGCCTTTATTTCAGCCTGATCAAGCGCTGACTCCGCTACTGCGATCGCGCGCGGTGGGCCTATTGCGTCGACATACGCGCCCACCAAATGAAGGCCATCCAGTACGGTCAAGCCAACTTTTTTGCGCTCACGCGAGGAGTGGGCGAGCTGAATCAGCTGTTTGACGAAGGCGTTGTCGCGCGATCGAATCGCTTTCATTTAACAAACGCCAGCGCGCCTTGTGCAAATGCCGCCCTGACTGGCGCAAAGCTGCGCCGATGCAACGCGCATGGCCCATATGCCTTCAACGCCTGCATGTGTTCAGCGGTTCCATAGCCTTTATGCTGCTTGAAATTGTATTCGGGGAATCGTGCATGCAGGGCGCACATCTCGGCATCACGCGCAGTTTTAGCGAGAATTGAGGCCGCCGAAATTTCTTCGATCAACCGGTCGCCTTCCACAATTGCGCGGCTTGCAAATGAAATTTTAGGCACATGCAGGCCATCCACCAGCACTTCGCTGGGAGCATGCTTGAGCGCTTCAACCGCGCGTTTCATCGCTAGCAAAGTCGCCTGCAAAATATTCATTGCATCAATTTCCTCCACAGTCGCCCATGCAATCGCATAAGCCAGCGCCCGCTCGCGAATGAGGATGGCCAGCGCATCCCGGCGTTTTTCGGAGAGCGTTTTAGAGTCTGCCAGTCCTGCAATCGGCTGCGCGGGATCAAGAATCACCGCCGCCGCATAAACGGCACCCGCCAACGGCCCTCGGCCCGCTTCATCTACGCCGCATCGATATGCGATCGATATCACGCGTTTTGCTGCGAACTCGTTCGCACCGTTTGTGAAGTCGCTGAAATTGCATTCGGGTTAGACGATTGGGCCAGCCCAGCGGACGATGCAGAAATAGCTATCGGAGTACGCGCATCAGATTGAAGCGGCGGTTCCTGTTGCGGTGTCAGTGGTAGCTCTAGAAGGGGTTTCAGCATTGGCCTCAGTGCATCTCTGATCCGCGCTGCATTATCCACCGCGAGTGACGCATGAATTTTGCCAAATCGTTGACGTAACCGCGACGCTGCATCGCGGTGAATGAGCCAATTGCCTAACGCTTGGGCCAAATTTTCGGGCGTCGCATCGTCCTGCAATAATTCAGGCACCAGCCATTCGCCCGCCAAAATATTCGGCAACCCCACATAGGGCAGATAAGCTTTTTTCTTCATGATCCGATAGGTTGTCGGCGACATGCGATAGGCAATCACATGCGGACAACCCAGCATCGCCGCCTCGAGCGTCGCGGTGCCGCTCGCAACCAAGGCCACATCCGCCGCCGCAAGCGCAAGATTGGCGTGCCCAAATAAAATCTGAATCGGCAAATCCTGGGCATTGAGACGATATCGGGCGGTGTCAAATTGCTCACGAGTTTCGCGGGTGGCCAGTGGTACTAAAAAACGGGCGGCGGGAAACCGTTCCAGCAGCACACGCGCGGTTTCAATAAATAATGCCGCATGGTAATCGAGCTCGGTTTGCCGTGATCCGGGCAGCAACGCAATGATTTTTTCGCCGGGAGGAATTCGCAGCTGTATTCGCGCATTATCGCGCTGGGAGGCCTGCGGAATAGCATCCGCCGTGGGGTGACCTACATAGGTCGCAGCAATGCCTTCACGTTCATAAATGGCAGGCTCAAATGGGAAGATCGTCAGCATTTGATCAATGCTGCCCTTTATTTTTTTGATGCGCTCTCCGCGCCACGCCCAAATCGACGGGCTCACATAATGCACAGTCGGGATGCCCGCCACCTTTAGCGCACGCTCAAGGTCCAAATTAAAATCAGGCGCATCAATACCAATAAACATGGCTGGGCGCTCTTTTAGCAAGCGTTCGCGCAGACTGTGGCGAATGCCGATTAACTCACGGTAGCGTTTGAGAACTTCTACATAGCCACGCACCGCCAGTTTTTCCATCGAATACCAGGACAATGCGCCCTCAGACTGCATTCTGGGTCCGGCGATGCCGACAAATTCCAAGTCTGGATACTCGACTTTTAACGCTTTTATCAGCTGCGCACCCAAAATATCACCCGATGCTTCTCCCGCCACGATCCCGATTTTCATAGTCAATTAGCGAACAATACCGCGAGTACTTTGGCTCAAAAAATCAGTCAGCAGGCGTATTTCTGGCGCATCAACGGCCTCAATCGCAAGCGCTCCTCTGGCTTCGGCCAACGTCATACTGCTTCGATACAATATTTTGTAAGCGCGTTTGAGATTCGCAATTTGTTCCGGCAAATAACCGCGCCGTTTTAAACCTTCGCTGTTCACCCCTGCGGCGGTCAGCGGATTACCGCCCACCGTGACGTACGGCGGAATGTCCATCAACACAACACTCGATACGCCGCACATCGCGTGCGCGCCGATTTTAACAAACTGATGCACACCGGTAAACCCACCCAAGGTCGCCCAATCGCCCACTTGCACATGGCCCGCAAGCTGGGTGCAATTGGCAATCGTGGTGTGATTGCCCACCACGCAATCATGCGCAATATGCACATACGCCATCAACCAATTATCGCTGCCGATTGTGGTCACGCCATTATCCTGAATCGTGCCGCGATTAAAGCTGCAATATTCGCGGATCGTATTGCGGTCGCCGATTTCTAGGCGCGTGGGCTCGTTGTTATATTTTTTATCCTGATTTGCCTCACCCAGCGACACGAAATGAAAAATTCTATTTTCCATGCCGATACGGGCGTGTCCGGTAATGACGCAATGATGGCCGACGCTGGACCCAGCGCCAATTTCAACATCACCATCAATAACGCTATAAGCACCGACTGAAACATTGTGACCGAGCCGCGCCCGCGGATCAATAATTGCTGTAGGGTGAATCAATGTTTTGTTTGCAGCCTGCATTACGCAATCGACCTCTTTGTGCACAATAATTCGGCCTCACAGGCCAGTGCTTCGCCGACGTGCGCTTGCACCGCGAACTTCACCACGCCACGTTTCTCGACCAGAATTCTCGCCGTCATGATGAGGGTATCGCCCGGCACAACCGGTCTTTTAAAACGCGCGTCATCAATTCCCGCTAAATAAACCACCGTTTTATCATCGCGCTTTTCGCCCGCCGTCTTCAATGCCAGCAGCGCAGCCGTTTGCGCAAGCGCCTCAATGATGAGCACGCCAGGCATCACCGCGTAATGTGGAAAATGCCCCTGAAAAAAAGGCTCGTTTATCGACACATTTTTGAGCGCTTTAATATGCTCGTTGAGGATTAGCTCAATCACGCGATCTACCAGCAAAAATGGATAGCGGTGCGGTAAGTATTCTTTGATCTCATCACTTTGCATCACCACGCCCGGCGTCATGAGCGCAGCGCTTGGAGTGTTGGCTGTTACCGTCATTATTTATTCTCCCTGATCTATTTTATTCGTGCCGGATCTGATTTTGGTCGCCATCAAATCAAGCTTGCGCAAATGCGCTGCATTTTTGAGCCATTCCCGATGTGGCATCAGCGGTGTGCCGGAGGTGTAGGTGCCAGGCTTGAGAATGGATTTGGTTACCAAGGTCATCGCTGAGATGATGACATCGTCACCTATCGTCAAGTGCCCGATAATGCCTGCCTTGCCGCCAATCATGACGCGCTTACCGATTTTGGTGCTGCCTGCAATGCCGACGCAGCCGGATATCACCGTGTGGTCGCCGATCACACAATTATGGCCGACCTGAATCTGGTTATCGAGTTTTACATCATTACCAATCACGGTATTGTCCATCGCACCGCGGTCAATAGTCGTATTCGCACCAATTTCAACATCATCACCAATCACCACACAACCGGTTTGCGGAATTTTTTGCCATTGGCCGCCGCCATTCGAAAAGTCTGGCGCAAACCCGAACCCATCTGCACCTATCACCACGCCGGCATGAAGCAGATTGCGCGAACCGATTCGGCAATTTGCGTAAACGGTAACGCGCGCCGTGAGCTGTGTCCCGCTTGCAATCGATACGTTATCGCCTATCACCGACCCTGCGCCAATGCGTACATTGTCTGCTATGACCGCCCCGGCGCCGATTGAAACAAACTCTGCAATTGAGGCGCTGGCGGCTATTCGGGCGGTGGGGCTCACCA
>JAYVYF010000186.1:0-4386 GCA_043784585.1 Burkholderiales bacterium | reverse complement strand
GGGCTGCGGGTCGAGCATGCGTTTTCGGCGCAGCATGCACTTGAAGCGGTGGTTTACGCCGGGTCACGCAATGTGACGCAATGGCAAAGCATTCCGGTTGCCGCTCAATTAGCTGCCACGCAACCTGGCGGCGTGATCGCGTTTTCTCGCCCTTATTCGGGCCTCGATGCGCGCTACCTGTATGCGCCGGAGTGGGGCAGCGTGATTATCGGCACGACCATCGATTCGCTCGATGAAGCACGTCGCGGATATGAAAATTTTGTTGGGGTCGGTGCCAACGCCACGTTAGGTGTAACCGGCAATTTGCGGCGCGATGAGCAAAACAATGTGCGCAATCACGATGCGTATGCGCAGTCTGAATTCAAAGTATCGCCCAACCTGTTTTTTACGGCGGGGGTGCGGTACAGCCATGTGCGATTCGTGAGCGAAGATCACTACATCATTGCCGGTAAAAATCCGGATGACAGCGGCCGCGCAAGCTACACCAAAACTACGCCAGCCGTCGGCGCCAGTTTCAAAATTATCGAAGGTTTTAATATTTACGTCAGCACGGGCCGCGGCTTCGAAACGCCGACCTTCAATGAATTGGGCTATCGCGCCAGTGGCGCGACCGGATTGAATTTTGATCTGAAACCGGCGGTGAGCGACAGCACCGAGATTGGCGCGAAATATCGCGACGGCTTTTGGCATATTTACGTAGCAGCTTTCGACACCCACACCCGTGACGAGATTGTCACGCTGACCAATTTGGGCGGTCGCGCGACGTTTCAAAACGCAGGCAGCACCACGCGACGCGGCACCGAAGCATCTGTGGCGGCATCGTTTGCTGCGTCGTCATCTGCGCAAATTGACCTGATTCTTGCGCTCACCGCGCTCAGTGCAAAATATGACGATGCGTTCAAGACCTGTGTCTCTGCACCGTGCGTTGCACCCAGCACGGTGGTGCCCGCAAGAAATAAATTACCGGGCGTACCCGCCAGCTCAATCTACATAGAATCCAAATGGACGCATGCGACGGGTTTCAGTGCGGCCATTGATGCGCGGCGACAAAGCAAAATTTATGTGAACGATTTGAACACCGACGCTGCACTTGCATACACCCTCTTGTCAGCGCGCGCAGGCTACACCTTTAATGTGGGTAGCGCACAGATTGCGGCAGGTATCCGCGCTGACAATTTGACGAATAAACGCTATGCTGCCACCGTGATTGTCAATGAAGGCAATGGCCGCTATTTTGAGCCTGCACCGGGCAGGGTCTGGCTTGCGACCCTGAATATCTCATTTCCGTTTTGATGGGCTGCCTAGTCCATCAACCTCGTTTATTGGCGGACATGTCCGAGCATATATTGCTCGTAACCCCCGCCAGTGCTGGCGATTGCTTGTGGGGTTTGCTCAAAACCTTAGCCGCTTGTGGTGCTGATAATTTACTTTCCAAGAGGTAATTTTGTTACAATTTTTTGGTGATTAATGTTTAAAAACATCAAAACGCTCTGGCTTACGACTTGAGCGCCAAATTTGCCACAGTCTCTTTATGGTCTTCGTAGGCTTCATGCCATTAAGCCGTTGCAGCGCCAATATCCACCCAAGCCACCAACCTCCACCAGCCCTCGCATAGAACATGTCAGCCACGTCAACCACTTCGCAAACAAGCATGCAACCCGCAGTCAGGCCAATCGATCCGCTGAGGGAGGAAACCCGATTTCTGGGCCGACTGTTGGGCAGCGTCATTCGTGAAACGCAGGGTGAGGCGGCCTTTGCCACCATCGAAGCAGTACGCCAAGCGGCCATTGATTTTCGTCGCGCCACCGACGACACCGGCGCTTCTGCCGCCAGAGCCAAGCTGGATAATTTATTGAATCCGTTGTCGGTGGATGAAACCTTGTCTATCGTGCGGGCATTCAGCTATTTCCTGCTTCTGGCAAACTTGGCGGAGGATCGCGCGCTCGCATTGCAGGCGACATCCAAACAGGCGGATCGCAGTCAAAGTATCGGTGTTGCGCTCGAAGTTGCACGCGCCGCCGGGGCTACGCCGGAACGGCTCGCACATTGGCTGATGCATGCAAAGGTCGCGCCCGTTTTGACCGCACATCCCACGGAAGTAAAACGCCGCATCATTCTGGACACCGAACGGGCGATGAGCGATTTGCTGGCTGCGCGCGCAGCCGAGTCTGATACGCACGATCAGGCTGATATCGAATCGCGACTCAAGGGCCGCGTGTTGCAGCTTTGGCAAACCGCGATGCTGCGACTCACCCGGTTGCGGGTGGTGGACGAGATTGACAACGCGCTGGTGTTTTACCGGCGCACGTTTTTGAGCGTGGTGCCACAGATTAATCGCAAGCTTGGTCGCATGCTCGGTAATGGCAGCGCCAACAATGTGTTGGAAATGGGCTCGTGGATAGGCGGCGACCGCGATGGCAATCCTTTCGTCACTGCCGACGTTTTAAACGTCGCGCTCACGAAACAAAGCGTGGTGGCGTTTGAACATTATTTGAATGCCGTCCATTTATTAGGTGCGGAGCTATCCATGTCCAGGCGCCTTACCCCCACCAGCGTGGCGTTGCAGGCGCTCGCAGCGCATGCTGCCGATCCCTCACCTTACCGCGACGACGAGCCGTATCGTCAAGCGCTTGTAGGTGTCTATGCGAGGCTCTACGCAACTGCAAAAGCCCTCGCCGGTTTTGAATCCCCACGAGTACCGGAAGCTGATCTGTTGCCTTATGCGAACGTAGATGAATTTGCGATTGAGCTGAATGTGATTGAAACATCGCTCCGTGACAACGGTGCGAGCCTGCTGGCCGACGGCGCGCTGGCGGATTTGCAAGCAGGCGTGGCGGGTTTTGGATTTCATTTGGCGGTGCTGGATTTACGCCAGAACAGCGACGTGCATGAAGCTGTTGTTGCTGAGTTATTAAAGGCAGCGGGCGCCCATACAGACTATCTTTCGCTCGATGAAGACGAGCGCATCGTACTGCTCACACATGAGCTCGAACACGCGCGCCCGCTCGCCACTTCGTTTACAACTTACACTGAACAAACTGAATCTGAATTGGCGATTGCGCGCGCAGCGGCACGTGCGCACAAGGCGTTTGGCGCGAAGGTGATTCAGCAATATGTGATTTCAAAAGCGCAGTCATTCAGCGACATGCTGGAAGTGGCGCTGCTGCTGAAAGAGGTTGGCCTTTACCGACCGCCGAGCGAGCCAAACCGGATGCCGACGCTTGCCATCCGAATCGTCCCGCTGTTTGAGACTATCGATGATTTGCGTCGGGCCGATGCGATCATGGCCACCGCTTATCGCCACGGCATTTATCGCGCCGCACTGCGCGCGCAAGGTGATTTGCAGGAAATCATGCTGGGCTATTCCGATAGCAACAAGGATGGCGGATTCGTCACCGCAAATTGGGAACTTTATTGCGCACAGCAGCGCCTAGCCGCACTCCATCGCGTGCATGGCCTCGCGATGCGGCTGTTTCATGGACGCGGCGGCAGTGTCGGCCGTGGCGGTGGGCCCAGCTTTGCGGCGATTTTGGCACAGCCTGATGGCACGCTTGATCAGGGTTTTCGTCTAACCGAACAGGGCGAAATTATCGCAGCGAAATATGCTGACCCAGCGCTGGGATCGCAAAATCTGGAAGGCCTGGTGGCCGCGGCGCTGCACAAAGCATTTGCGTTACCCGTGGTGAAGGCAAATGATGCCACCTTCAATACCGTGATGGATTCGCTCTCCTCGCTGGCACTCACGGGCTATCAAAAACTGGTTTACGACACACCCGGATTTGTGGAATATTTTCGTGCCTCCACACCGATTGCAGAAATTGCGGAGCTGAATATCGGGAGTCGTCCGGCCTCGCGAAAAGCTGGACGAAGCCTTCATCGGTCGCGACACCCGATTGATCGCGCAGAAGGGCGGACAGAACAACCAGCAGGCGAGTAAGAAGTTCCTCGGCATCGGCCTCCTCAACGAGACGATCGCCGACGCTCAGAGCATGACGACGGTGATGCAGGACTTCCGCAAGTCGAGCCTGATGGCCTCGAGCATCACGGTGTCGGAAAACACCCCTTCGCCGTACGTCTTCGTCCTCAAGAAGAACAAGAGCGTTCTCAACGCCGTGCAGGATTGGCTGGGTCAACAAGCCGGAGCCAGCGGCCGGATAGACCTACCTCTGCTCTTGCTCGACGACGAGTCCGACTACGCGTCCGTCAACACCGGTGACGAGGGCTCCCCGACGGCCATCAATGCAGCAATCCGCGGCATCCTCGCCATGTTCACACGCAGTTCCTACATCGCGTTCACAGCTACTCCCTTCGCCAACATCTTCATCGACCACGACCACGAGAACGATCTGTTTCCAAGGGCCTGCCCGAAGTGCCCGACGAGGTGAT
>JAYVYF010000185.1:0-2491 GCA_043784585.1 Burkholderiales bacterium | reverse complement strand
GTGTTGACGCGGTCAGCCACGATCAACATTGCCTCGAGCTTTCGCAGCATCCGGTCAGTCCGCCAATCCTTGGCGAGTTCGACGGCGGAACGCATAAGATTACCCTGGTGCTTTTCAAGCTTTGCCTCGAATCGGTCAAGTAGCGAAAATGCATCGGCGGTGCTGCCGGCAAAACCCACGCAGATATTATCCTGATAGACCTTGCGAACTTTGGTCGCGGTAGCTTTGACCACCACATTACCCAAGGTAACCTGGCCATCACCGCCCAGCGCGACCAGATTACCGCGGCGTACGGCGACGATAGTGGTGCCATGAAATTGTGCCGCGTCGGCGCCTGATGTCGTCATTAAAATTGGGGTAGAGAGTGTGGTTGGTTTACTGGATTTAGCCAGCTTGGATCGGGCTTAGGTCGAGTCAGATGGTCTCAGATGGGTCAGTCACGTTGGTGTTGAGGTTTCCACAGAACCCACTAATGAAAGCCTAAATAAGCGGCCGTCCGAAACGCAGATCAGGCTGCTTTTTTGCGAATGAGGATCGCGTGCTTGGTCATACCAAATACCTCAAGCAGGGCGGCCACCAACTCATTCAAATTCGAGAGAATGACGCGCTTCTGGCTCATATGGATGCCTCGTATGGAGTCAAAAAATAGCGTGATCGCGACAAAATCAATGCGCATCAAATCGCTGGTGTCGATAACCACTTCCTGCTTAGACGCCGCATACAGCGATAGTTGCTGGAACACTTCTTTACTGGTTGCGTTCACCACGCCCTTTATCGGAAACCCTAGGGTGGCTTTTTCGGCATCCGGATTGGCGACGACGGACTCTTCTCCACCTGATAGCGGACGATTAACGGCCTGCCAGGCGGGCGGTGAAATTTCAAAAGCGACTGCGTATTCCAACCCCAACTCTTCATATTCGTTGATCTTGCCTTCGAAGATATAAAACTCAAAAAGTAACGACCAAAACCCCTGGCTTGCGTTTAATGGCAACCTTGTGGTGTCGTTGATCGAAGCTCTGAGGGTGGTGGCAAATGCGTCAAACGCGTTGAACCAGACCGGAATCTTGGCGCGCCGGAGTCGCTGAAAAACAATCGCAAATAGCTCGGCTTCCTCGCACAAGATTGTTTTTATCTTGGTCAAATCAACTCGGCAGCTGCCGATCTCTTTGGCGAACGATTCAAATTTATCAATTTCGCCTAATAACGCGCCATCAGAATCGGGCGTCAGCGTGAAAAAATCCTTGCGCTCACGTTTCTCTTTGCGGCGCGGATCTGCGGCATCGAGCGTATCGGTCCACACTGGCGGCGAGCGCTCAAATTTAACCGAGTAGAGCATCGATAGCGCATCAAACTCGCGGCGATTACCGGTCAAATGATAAAAATCAAACAGCATGAGCCAAGTGCGGATGCTGTTTTTGCCATCCGTTGTTTTCATGTAGTCTTTTAGTGTTTCCTGGGCCGCCTCGTCGTGGCCTGCCGCGTAAAGGATAGCCGCCTCGTATAGCGGCGGGAAATTGGCGGAGTCAGGCAAAATCTGCTCGGACGACGAACTTTGCAGCACTGGGACAGGTCTCGGCGCAGGAACGGCCGTCGGCTTTTGCGTCGAACCAGGTTTGCCTGAAAAGGGAGTCGCCATGCCTTTGTAATCCTTAAATGCGTGCTTTACGTTCGCGCTTTATATTCGCGCCGCATGTTCACGCTATATGTATCCGCGTCGAAAAAGCGCGCCTTTGATTGAAGAGTTTTAAAACGAGTCTTAGAATTTAACCGATTCGGCGTTGATAAGCCGGAAAAAAAGATACTGGTCGTTAACCAGCTCCAGCTTGCCACTGACCACGATGGGTTCCCATTGATTGAATTCCACCGGTGTTTTAGCGATAACCTCCACCATTGAATCCGGGCCTTGCGATACGCAATAGGGGCAGTGCGACGGCAGTGGCGAAATCAGAAAGTGCTTTTGTTTGGCCCCGGTCGAAAGCGGCAGCACGAAGCCATATAACTTGACCTCCTGGTTATCCAGCTCTTTCAATTGCGGGCTGAATTGCGGCAGGAGCGGAGCATTCTTTTTGGTCGTGGTTGCCTTGATATCTTTTGCGATTTTTACGTCCTCTGCCTTTCCCTCCACCAGTTTCACCTGCCGTAACAGCTGCCAGGGAATAGTCCCTGGCGGGAGCGGATCTTTGCCAATGTAGCCAAACAGCTGCTCATCGGGCATGGGCACAGATGAGGGTGCCAGCGGCAAAACTGCCTGCGCCATCGTGGCAACGAATAAACCATTACACAAGCATAGCGCCATCATCACCGCTGCAATACTGAATTTATCGGTAATCGTTTTTTTCATGGTTTGTTTCATAAATTGTTTCATGAAATCCTCATCTTCAGCTATCTGTCATTCAAGGTTTCGGACACTGCATTTCGATAAGCGCGCCATGCCGGAACCAGTGCGGCGAATATGGCAAGAACAAGTGCTGCGATGACTATTGCGACTTCT
>JAYVYF010000184.1:0-5187 GCA_043784585.1 Burkholderiales bacterium | reverse complement strand
GATGACAAAGGATATATCTTGAACGACGAGACCATCGCCGTGTTAAAAAAGCAGGCGCTTACTCACGCTGAAGCTGGCGTTGATATTGTGGCCCCTAGCGATATGATGGATGGCCGCATTGGCGAAATTCGACGTGCGTTGGACGCTGGAAATCATATCCACACCGCGATCATGGCGTACTCCGCCAAATATGCGAGTAAGTTTTACGGTCCGTTTCGTGATGCGGTCGGTTCATCCGGCAACCTTGGAAAAAGTGACAAGAAAAACTACCAAATGGATCCGGGCAATTCGGACGAGGCGATGCGTGAGATCGCGCTCGATTTAGCCGAAGGTGCCGATATGGTGATGGTCAAGCCCGGGATGCCGTATCTGGATATCGTGCAACGTTGCAAGTCGACATTCGGCGCGCCCACCTTCGCCTACCAGGTCTCAGGCGAATACGCGATGCTCAAAGCGGCCGCCCAAAATGGCTGGCTCGATGGTGAGGCGTGCATGATGGAGTCGCTGCTGGCGTTCAAACGCGCCGGTGCGGATGGCGTTTTAACCTATTTCGCATTAGAGGCGGCGCGTTTGTTAAACAAGTCAGCAGCCCGATAATTTGTTATTTAACATAAAAACTCCAGCACCAGCGGGCAATTTGTGGCAAAAATGCGTCAAAATGCCCGTCGATGCTAGCGTTTTATAGCTTTATACCGAACAAAGCCTCTGCTTCGGTCAGCTTTGCGCGTTCATGTTTGATGTTGCCGCGCGGGAAAAACGCGCAGCGTTGGACATGCGAATCGTAGAGCGTAATGACGACTGGTACGCCTTCAAATTCCAAGTGATATTGGATCTTTTTAGTCGTCTCGGCGGGTTTATAACTTTTCAATATAACGTTGCCATCCGTCAAATCGAATTCAACACCGCGATTGAGTAAAATAAATTCCATTGTTTTGGTCTCAACGCCAACCAGCTCCAACTCTATATTGCTGAATTCATTTGCTGTACCGTTCAGCACCGCACCTGCGAGCCAAGGCTCGAATACAATAGCGCTAGTGGCTAATTGGCCAGCGCCGCCTTGCCCCTCGATTTGTAGCCATCTCATGGCACGCAGCGCGACTCGGCGAAGTGCGGCAATCACCGCGGGCTGCGTATCGGCGCAAAACAAGCTCAGATGTTCGCGCAGTGCTGCCTCGATTTCGTGATTATTAGGTAATGCATTTTTGTCGTTGCAATTGAGTTGACGCGCAGCCTTGAGCTTGGCGGCGTGATAGTCGGTCAGCCCCTCGGCAATGAGCTTGGCGGCCTGTCGGGTAACGAGGGTGCGTAATTGCTGGCTTGCCCGCTCACTGCTATGTGGGCTAGAGCCGCGGCGCGGTTCACGGACTAAGCCACCGTTTGCATGCTCTGTGCGGCGTTTGTTTGAGTTCACAAATTCGAGCTCACAAAAATCATATCAGGAAGAATAAAAACGGCTTAAAACTTGGCATGATTCAGTCTAAAAAATTTGGTTCTTCACTTCTTCGGATGGTTTGTTCGCCTCTCGCAAGGATGATGGTCCATCGCTTACGTTAACAACGCTTTCTGCGTAGACAAATTCAGATAGCGGCTTGCCGTCTTTGCCGACATCCCCCAGCGCAATCGAAACCACGCCCGGCGGCGGCTCAAACGGCTTTTCTTTGACGCCTTTTAGCGCGCGCTGCATGTAGTGCATCCAAATCGGCAGTGACGCACCGCCACCGGTTTCAGAATCTCCTAAAGATGCAGGATTGTCGAAACCGATCCAGCTGATGGCAACCAAATCAGGGTTATAGCCCGCAAACCAAGCGTCAATACTGTCATTCGTTGTGCCTGTTTTGCCTGCCAGATCGTTGCGTCCTAGCGACATCGCTTTGGCGCCGGTGCCATAGCGCACCACATCGCGCAGCAGGCTTGACATGAGGAAAGCGTTGCGCGGATCGATTACACGCTCGGCATTTTTGCTGCCCTCATTGTCGCCAGCGCGGACCGGATCCGCCTCAAATAATATGCCGCCCTTGTCGTCAGTAATTTTGGCAATGAAGTAAGGTTTGATGCGATATCCCCCGTTGGCGAACACTGCGTACGCTCCGGCCATTTGCAATGGCGTAGTAGATCCCGCACCCAATGCCATTGTCAGATAGGCGGGATGCTGCTTGGGGTCGAAACCGAAGCGCGAAATATAGTCTTGCGCATACTGCGGGCCAATAGATTGAAGCACTCTGATTGACACCATATTTTTCGATCTGGCAAGGGCAGTACGAAGCCGCAACGGGCCGTCGTATTTATTGTCATAATTTTTTGGCTCCCACACCTGACCACCGTTGCGGCCCGGATCAAATACCACTGGTGCATCATTCACCACCGTAGCCGGTGTAAAGCCTTTTTCAAGCGCGGCAGAATATACAAAAGGCTTAAAGCTTGAGCCAGGCTGGCGCATGGCCTGAGTAACATGGTTGAATTTATTGGCATTGAAATCGAACCCCCCCGCCAGTGCGCGGATTGCGCCGTCATTCGGGTCAAGCGATACCAACGCTGCCTCCACCTTTGGTAATTGCGAAATGATAGCCGCCCCTTTTTCGTCCAGTGCAATCCTCACAATCGAGCCGCGAACCGGCTTGAATGGTGACGCTTTTTCGGCGAACGTCTTGGCAACAAACTTAAGCGCATCTCCGCTCAAAGTCAGGGTCTCGCCACGCTTGGTAAGTACTACCACTTGCTTTGCGTCTGCGGCTAGCACCACGGCAGGCACTAAGTCTCCGGTAATTTCACGCTCCTGGAGCGCTTCTTCGGCGGCTTCCTCAGCTTCTTCCGGCTTTTGCGGCAAATTGACGGTGCCCTCAGGCCCGCGGTAGCCGTGGCGTCGGTCATAGTCCAGCACACCTTTACGAAGGCCGCCGGTAGCCGCTTCCTGATCAAGTTTGCGTAGTGTGGTGTAGACGCGAATGCCCGCCACATAGGCCTTGTCACCGTATTGCTCAATGATTTCCTGCCGCGCCATTTCTGCGATGTAATCCGCTTCCACCGTATAAACCGTGTGCTCGCGATTAAATTTCATCGGCTGCTCAAGCGCTATTTTTTGCTGGGCATCGTTAATAAAGTTTAACTCGCGCATGCGGCGAAGCACATATTGCTGGCGCAACGTGACCCGTTTCAAGTTATCGAATGGGTTAAAACGTGATGGCGCTTTCGGAATGCTGGCGAGAATGGCGACTTCTGCCACCGTGAGTTCTTTTACGTCTTTGCCGAAATAGACCCGACTTGCTGCCGCAAAACCGTAAGCCCGATTGCCTAAAAAAATGTGGTTTAGGTAAATCTCTAAAATTTGATCCTTAGTTAAGTTGCGTTCAATCTTGAAAGCGAGCAGCCACTCTGAGACTTTACGGGTAATCGTTTGCTCGTTGGTCAAAAAGAAATTTCGAGCCACTTGCTGAGTAATAGTGCTAGCCCCGCCGGTGATCTTTCCGGCCAGAATGGTGCTGCTTGATGCACGCAATATGCCGATGTAATCGACCCCACCATGCTGGTAAAAGCGCTCATCTTCAGCCGCGATGATGGCTTGCTTCATGATCGCGGGGAAATCCTGTACTTTTACAAACGAGCGCTTTTCTTCCCCAAATTCGCCAATCAAATCACCCTCATTTGTGTAGACTCGGAGCGGCAATTTGGGACGGTAGTCGGTTACCGCATCAATCGAGGGCAGGTTCGGGTACAGCAGCACGAACATGAGTACGATTAAAACCACTGGCACCAAAAGCAGCGACAGCAGCAGGATCAAGGGGCGAAACCACCAGCGTGAGGTCATTGTTGCGTCCGAAAAGACAGAGATGACTATTATATCGGGGAGTGTAGCGCAGAGCAGAATGCGCTAGGTAAAGCGAATTTTCCGGCAAATTCTCGCCACGCAAACCAATCCAAAATCATCTTGATTAGAAATAGTGGCAGAACAGTGGCGCTATTCAGACATCAAAAAATTTAGATTTTCGACACAAAAACTTGTAGGATGCAATTAAAGCAATTTCGAGGTTTTAAAGAAAAAGCTTTACACGTCCGACGCTTGTTGCTAGCATTTAATGTAAATTATGCATTATGGGCCGTAAGTACTAATTAACAAAAGGGCAGTCCATACACCATGCTAAAAGAGAAACTGGCTTCCCAGTTTGATTTTTTAAGAGCGACGACGCCTCCGTTAATCGGGGTGGATATCAGCTCTTCGTTTATCAAGATGGTAGAAATAGTCGAGGCCGGTAGAGGCCTTTATCGCGTTGAGCGGTACATCATTGAACCGCTTCCCAAAGACACGGTGACGGACGGCAACGTGTCCAATATTGAAGCGGCAGGCGAAGTGATGCGTCGAGCTCACAAGCAGATGGGTACTCGCGTTAAAAACGTCGCCTTGGCTCTGCCCTCTGCCGCCGTCATCACCAAAAAAGTAATTCTAGCGGGTGGCCAACGCGAAGAAGAGATGGAATATCAGGTTCAGTCTGAAGCAAACCAATATATCCCGTTCAGCCTGGATGAAGTGAATCTTGACTTTCAAGTGATTGGCCCTGCCCCCAACAGCGAAACTGAAGTTGAGGTGCTTATTGCCGCATCACGCAAAGAAAAAATTGAAGATCGAGTGGCGGTCGCCGAAGCCGCCGGTTTGAAAACATTGGTAATGGATGTTGAATCCTATGCTGCGCTGGCAGCGTTTGACATGATCAAAAACGCGTCAAATGGTATTGAAGCCAAGGACGTTACGGCGATTGTTGATATTGGTGCCCAGACAACTCGTGTCACGGTAATGCATGAGGATCAGCAGGTTTATTCGCGCGAGCAACAACTCGGCGGCTATCAATTGACACAAGACATATCGCGTCAATTTGGCATGCCGGTTGAAGAGGCAGAAGTTGCTAAAAAATCCGGCGGTTTACCCGATAATTTCGGCCCGGATGTGCTGCAGCCGTTCAATGAAAAAATTGTGCTGGAAATTTCCCGTGCGCTCCAATTTTTCTTCACTTCCACCCAGTTCAACAAGGTTGATCACATCGTGCTCTGCGGGGGCTGCGCTATGCTGGAAGGCTTGGAGGAGATGGTGTCGCAACGTACTCAAGTGCACACTTTGGTGGCGAATCCATTTGCGAATATGGCGCTTTCTTCCAAAATTAAGCCTCGCCAACTTACTATTGATGCGCCGAGCCTGATGGT
>JAYVYF010000183.1:0-7457 GCA_043784585.1 Burkholderiales bacterium | reverse complement strand
GCACTGGAAGCCATTTTTGAGCATCAGCCGCGGCTCGCCTTTCTGGATATTCAGATGCCGGAGATGACCGGAGTTGAGGTGGCAAAAAATGTCGCCGCCAGCAAAGAAGTTAACTGCCATATCGTATTCGTCACAGCATTCGACCAATACGCGGTCGACGCATTCAATACCGGCGCCATCGATTACGTGCTGAAACCCTACACCGATGACCGTCTCGCGGTCGCTGTGGCGCGCCTCAAGGATCGGCTGAGCGCTGTGCCCGCTGCGCCGCCACAAGACCTGCAGGCGCTCATTTCTCATTTATCGGCAAAGCTCAATCCGCAAGCAGAACGACTGAAATGGATCAAAGCCAATATCGGCTCAAATTTGCGCCTGATCCCAATTGATGATGTGTTGTTTTTTCAATCAGATGAAAAATACACGCTGGTGGCCACCAAAGATTTTGATGCGCTGATTAAAACGCCAATCAAAGAGCTGCTGGATGGTTTGGACCAAGAGCAATTTTGGCAAATCCATCGTTCTACGGTGGTGAACGCTACTGCGATTGATGGCGTGACGCGAGATTTTCGTGGCCAAGCCACGGTGAAAGTGAAGGGACGTAAAGAGAACCTGACCGTCAGCCGGCCGTTCTCCCATTTATTCAAACAGATGTGAGCCATACGTTGGAAAAGCGATGCTGCCGCGTTAAAAAATTCAAACAAAATTCAAACCCCATCATTTACCAGTATTTCAAGCCAATTTTGCTCTGAACCCGGCGCAAATAAACGCGTTTCAATTTTCGATTTCAGGCATGCGCCCACCGCTAAATGGTTTTATAACGTGGATTCTGCGCTGCATATTTCCGCTTTCATCACGCTCTTTTTTTGTTTTGTCGGTGGTCGCGCGCAGCATACATTGCGGTGCGGCAAAATACCCGCATGAACTATTCGAATTTAAACGCGTGAGATGAAATCAATTCCGTGGCGCCTCTACTCAGGCTTCATGCTGATGACCGGGATTTTGCCCGGGTCTGCCTTCGGGCTGGCCGTCTATGCGGGCTACCAGCAATCAGGGTTAGCCGTTGTGGCGGGCAGTATTCTGGGCGCGCTACTCATGGTGTTTACGGCGTTTTGGTATCGCAGTGCAATGCGTTTACGCGACCCTACATTTACCTTCGCCGACGCCTCCACGCACCACGAGGCCACTTTCGAGCTGAGCATTCCGGCGGATGAGGCATTCGCAATTTGTATGGCGGCAGTGCAAGTCATGCCGGGCTTTTTTTCCACTCGCAGTTCGACCGAAGCACGTCGCATCGAGGGTACCACCGGCGGCGGCGGCGCGGGTTACCTTTCATTTGCATCAGGGGGAGAAACAATTCAAATTGTGGTCGGCTCGCGCGGCCGGGTAGCGTCGTATGTTCGCGTAGAAAGCCGCCCCAGTGATTTGTTTCTGGTGCTTGATTTTGGCAAAAACCGCCAGAATATCCGCGTGATCGTGACGCGCCTGAATGAACAAATCGCGCGACGGTTTGACGATCAGCGAATCGCCAAGGAACGCGCCGAGATGGATCGTGCGCTGACCGATGCCAAGCTCGCAAAATTGCTGGCGCAGATCGAGCCCCATTTTTTATACAACACCTTGGCCAACGCACAATTGCTCACGCGCAGCGATCCGAAGCGTGCGGATGAAATGTTGGGAAATCTCATCGTTTACTTGCGAAATGTCTTGCCGCAATCAGCCGAAATGGATGGGTCGCCAAATGCGAGTTCATTCTCGACGCTAGGCCGTGAAATTGAACGATCTCGCGCCTACCTTGAAATTTTAAAAATTCGCATGGGGGCTCGATTAAATATCGAAATTGATGTGCCTGCAGGCCTTGCCAATGTTTCATTTTTGCCCATGATGGTGCAAACGCTCGTCGAGAATGCGATAAAGCACGGCCTGGAGCCCAAGCTCGGCGGCGGCTCAATTCTGATCTGCGTGGCCTCAACCAGGAATGCGCTCACCCTAAGCGTGGCCGACAATGGCGTAGGGCTGAAGGGCGGCACTTCGGGCACCGGTTTGGGGCTCAAGAATATACGTGAACGTTTGAAGCTGACTTATGGCGAGGCAGCGTCGCTATCGCTATCGCTCAATGTGCCGGGTGGTATGGTGGCAACGATTACAATTCCGCTCACGACCTAGAGCTATTTCTGAACCCATCTAAAACCTATCAATCAATATTAAAAATTCTTAGACATGACAAAAAATAATCCCACCGCAGTCATTGCCGAAGACACGCTTAAAGGGAATTCGCGGCGCATACGTCGCGCCTTTGAGCGCACAAGCGCCATGCCGGGGGCGCGTGAGTGCTCACAAAATAATGAGTGTATGCATGATGAAAAGTAACCCTACTGCCGTCATTGCTGAGGACGAGGAGCTGCTTCGAATAGAACTTGTCTCCCAATTAAAGCGTGCCTGGCCCGAGCTTCAAATCATCGCCGAGGCCGAGGACGGTGCTGCCGCTCTCGAGGAAATCGCCGCACATAAACCCGATGTCGCCTTTCTCGATATTCGAATGCCAGGTCTGACGGGGCTAGATGTGGCCGCGGCACTCAAAGACTGCTCGCCGCAAACCCGCATCGTTTTTGTCACCGCTTATGAGCAATACGCTATTGATGCGTTTGAAAAAGGCGCCGTTGATTATTTGCTAAAACCGATTTCGGTTGAACGATTAAGCGCCACTATCGCCAGGCTGAAAGCGCCAAGCGCCAACACTGGCGCGGCGTTTGGAGAAGGCGAGGCTGCCCTAAACGCATTGTTCGCGCGACTCAAGGTAAGCATACAGGCGGAGAAAAGCCATGAGCCACTGGCCTGGATTACAGCGGGCACGGGCAAGGATACCAAGCTCATCATGATCGATGAAGTGGCTTATTTCCAGGCCGACAGTAAATATACGGTGGTGATGACCGCCGAAGGCGAAGTGCTGATTCGCACGCCCATTAAAGAGTTGCTGGAGCAACTCGATGCCGCGCATTTCAAACAAATTCATCGCGCCACGATTGTCAATCTGCGCGCTATTAAAGCGGTATCGCGCGATGAAACCGGCAAGGGCATAATCAAACTGAAAACACGCTTGGAAACATTACAGGTGAGCCAGCCTTTTATGCATTTGTTCCGCAATATGTAAGGTCGATAAAATATGATTTATGCGCTCGGTGACAAAATCCCTCAGCTCAAAGGCAACAATTACATCGCGCCCAACGCGACCGTAGTAGGCGATGTGGTGATTGAAAAAAACGCGAGCGTATGGTGGAACGTAACCATACGCGGCGACAACCACACCATTACCATCGGTGAAAACGTCAATATCCAAGATGGCTCGGTATTGCATACCGATGAAGGCGTTCCGCTGACGTTGGAGCGCAACGTCAGCGTGGGCCATATGGCCATGCTGCACGGCTGTACGGTTCGCGAGGGCTCGCTGATTGGCATCAAAGCGGTGGTGCTCAATCACGCGGTGATTGGTCGCGATTGTTTGATTGGCGCGAATTCATTGATTCCGGAAGGCAAGGTGATCCCTGATCGCTCGCTGGTCGTAGGCTCCCCCGGCCGCGTCATCCGGCAGTTAACGGATGCTGAGGTCGCGATGTTACAGGGCATCGCGCAACATTATCTGGATAACGCTGCTCGTTATACATCGTTGCTTAAACCGTTCTAGCAGCCCACCTCCGATCGGTGTTTCGGCTGTTCGACTTAAGATTTGAATATAAGTCGCGGCGGCGACGGCGATTGTTTTTTCAGCGACAATGGTGGATAGCGCAGTGCACACCGCAACCGATCACAACACGCCACTTATGCAGTTACACGCCACGGCAATTCACTTCCTGCCGGTGCGGTTAGCTTCTGCGGCACAACATTTTTTGCCTATGCTCAATCCATCCACAGCCTCACAAAAGCGTGCTGCGTTGTCCGATACCCGTATCGGCGCGGGGCCGCGAATGCGCGCGGGTCCGGGCGCGCTCATGGCCTATACGCTAACGATCATTTATGCAAGTCTGAATCCATTTTTTGGGTGGCGCGCGGCAGAATCATTTGCACTGTTCACATCACCAAAATATTGGTCGATCTTTGATATTGCGATTAATCTTGTCGCCTACGCGCCGCTGGGTGCGCTGGTGGCGGCCATTTGGCGATTTCGTGCACGCCGTCGCTTGGCACCTGCTGCCATTCCGGCGTCGGTTGATGTTCACGCCTGGCTAATCAGTGTGGTTACGGCGATCACGCTTTCGTTCATATTGGAATATGCCCAATCGTTTCTGCCGGGCAGAGTGTCGTCAATGTTTGATTGGGCCGCAAATTCATTAGGCGCGATGGTGGGGGCAACGGTGGTGCTGGTGCCGCCCGGTCGCCGGGGACTGGCGCAAATTGAGCAATGGCGGCATCGACATTTTTCTTACGGCGTGCAAACCGAGTGGGGCCTGTTGCTGCTGGCGATTTGGTTTTTTTCACAACTTAATCCTGCGATCCCGTTTTTTGAAGCGGGCAATGTTATCAATAGTACGAATGGCACGATTGGCTCAGGCTTGATGCCCGTTTTTAACGGCGACGAGCGACCACACCCGTACGATCCCTTATTTTTATTGCCGCAAGCGGTCGCCATCACGTTTAATGTGTGCGGATTTGCGCTATTTATATCGCTTTTGTTACATCCGGCCAACCGGGCCTGGGTTAGTGTGCTGGTTATTATGGCGTTGGGATTTCTAGCAAAAGTGTTGATGGCGGCGATGTTGTTAAAAGCGCCCCTCCTGATCGCCTGGATGGGACCGGGTACTGTGATTGGCTTGAGTTCAGGTTTTTTGTTGTTTACTTTTTTTTCGCAACGTTCGTTTCGTTGGCGCGCATTCTCTGCCACTCTATTTGTATTCGCGGGCGCGCTGTTGGCAAAAATTACGGGGGTATACGGCACTTGGAGCGACACCCTGCGATTATTTGATTGGCCATATGGACAGCTGTTAAATTTTGCTAGTCTCACCCGCTGGCTGCACGAAGTCTGGCCGCTACTGGCGTTGGTTTTTTTAGCGACGTTGTTTGTGAAACATCGTTTTGAACACTAGGGGTTCTTTAAAATTCTGCTGCGTTTGCCCATGCGGCGTTGCAAAGCGGCTCAAAATCCTCGTGCATATCCCATGCACCCCAGGTTTTCGACCTTTGCGCCTTGCCTGACTTACGCTCGCGACGAATTTCAACGAAACCTTAGCAAGCTTGGCAAGACCAAACTTTGAGGATATTTTGATGAGCAATGAACCGGGCACCACTGATAAAAGTTTTTTCAAACATCACGTTTTTTTTTGCGTGAACCAGCGGGATCAAGGGCGCGAATGTTGCGGCCAGCACGATGCCGATGGTGTACGCGCATATGCCAAAGACCAGATCAAGAAACTGGGTTTGTCCGGAGAGGGCAAGGTCCGCATTAATTCTGCGGGCTGTATGGATCGCTGCGCAGAGGGGCCGGTTTTGGTGGTTTACCCGGACAACGTTTGGTATCACTACATCGACAAAGACGATATTGACGAAATTATCCGTGAACATATTCAGCATGGTCGCGTGGTTGAGCGCCTCAAAATCTAGCAAATTTATGGCGTAAGAGTTATGGCCACACCATTTCCAAATTTTCGTGAGTTGATCGCAGGCGCTGCGGGCGCGATCGAGGTTGCATCACATGTTCGATCCGGTCATCAACCTAGCGCTATTGCCATCGTTGCACATCCCCATCCGCTGTTTGGCGGCTCGATGGACAACAAGGTGGTGACCACGTTGGCGCGAACATTTTTTGATGTCGGCGCTGATGTTTATCGATTTAATTTTCGCGGTGTCGGTGCCAGCGAAGGCTGGCACGACGAGGCGCGGGGAGAGACCGATGACATGCTTCGCGTTATCTCGCACGCGGTCGTAAACCATACCGACGCGTCATCCAAGGTGCCCTTATGGCTGGCGGGGTTTTCATTCGGTGGTGCGGTCACACTGGCCGCCAGCGCGCGCCTGAATGAGCTTGGATCAGATCTGAACGCAACTGAAATCGTGCTGATTGCGCCATCGCTGAGCAGGTTGCAGGATAAATCTATTCTTCAGGTGAAGCCACCAGACTCTACCCTTGTCGTACACGGCGAGCTTGATGAGACTGTACCGCTGAGCGAGTCCCTCGACTGGGCGCGGGGCCATAATTTGCCGGTGACGGTCATCCCTGGCGCAGAGCATTTCTTTCATCAGCGCCTGCATATTCTCAAAAACGTGGTGTCCCGGCATATCCTAGGCGGCGGTTGCCGTGACCGCTTGGATCATTCGTAGATTTAGCCATATCAAACGCTAAATTGCGGCCGCATTTGAAAATTGTGAACTACTTCATTTTTTCAAAACTTGCCGGCACGCATACTATTTTTAGATAATCTAAATATGCGGGTGGGACAAGTGCTTGAAACTATTCCATTATTTCGCAACCTTTCCGTGAAGCAGCTTGAGAGCGTGGTTTCTCATACGGCGATGGTTGCTTTTGATAAAGGCAGTGTGATCCTGAAAGCAGGCGATATTGCCGCGTCTTTCTATGTGATTATTGCCGGTCATGTAAAGGTTTACATGACCGATGAAAATGATCCCAGCCGCGAAGTCATTCTTAAAACTTTGGGCCCTGGTGATTTTTTTGGTGAGTTGCCGTTACTGGATCAGGAGCCGCGCTGCGCCAACGTCGCGGCGCTGGATCGCTGTCACTTGCAGGTATTGTCGTATCCCTCATTTCAGCGAGTTGTAGAGCAGTCTCCTGATATTGCGGTGCGCGTCATGGAAACGCTTGCCACCCGGCTTCGTCACGCTGACCGTAAAATAAATTCACTCGCCTTGACGGATATTTCGACGCGAATTTCGCGCACCCTGCTTGAGCTCGCCATTGTGTCAAATGGCCGGCGCGTGGTCGGCGAACCGTTTACGCAAAAAGATCTCGCCAGCATGGTCGGCGCATCGCGCGAGATGGTGAATCGTACATTGCAGGATTTGCAGGACGGCGGCTACATCAAAGTGCAACGCAAATCAATTACGATTCTGGATGATCGGCTGGCGGCGCAGTACTAATCATGGCGCCGGTAATCTCACCAACCCAAAGACGTATTTGCGCCAAATTGTGATCTTAACGTTCGGCGAAGGTTAAAAAGCGCGCAACAAGGCGCAACGAAGCGCAAAGAACCCGCATGAACGCGGGCTTTATTACGTGCGGCGAAGCGCAACGCTAGCTTTTATATTTCACGCTGCATCCGTAGGGCTGGGTGGTGGCCGTCGACACGGGCTTGCCTGACTTTAGATCGTCCAACGCTGCAACCACAAAGTTCCTGGCACCTTTGATTTCGTTAACATTGGTGCCTGGCTTGTCATCAATCGCACCTGCGTACACCACCATGCCCGCGGGATTGATGACATACATATGCGGCGTGGTTTTGGCACCATAGGTTTTA
>JAYVYF010000182.1:0-4879 GCA_043784585.1 Burkholderiales bacterium | reverse complement strand
AAGCATTCGATCCACACGGTACGGTGCCTCGCTGATTTCTTCGAGAAACAGCAGACTGCCGCTTAAATCGACGCCGTAGGGAGTGCCAATCAAGGCACTGAGCACGCTCAGATTGCCGCCCAGCAGCCTCCCCATGGCGATGCCCTCGCGAATGGTGCGACGCGAAAATTGAGGCTCCAGCTGTGCTCGCTGATTGTTCTCGGCATTGTCATCAGAAGCCATGCTGATCACGCGGCCCGACTGCGGCTCCATTAACGCCGCGTGAAGCTGTGCCATCGAGTAATCGCTAAACACCGAGGACGCCACCGGACCATGAAAAGTAATCAAGCCAGCGCCTCGGTAAATGGCGAGAAGCAACGCCGTGATGTCTGAATAGCCGACCACAATTTTGGGATGTTTACGAATCAGGGAAAAGTCAATTTTCGGCAACAATTGAATACAGCCTGAGCCGCCACGCGCTGCCCATATTGCGGTTACGTCCTGATCTAAAAACATCGCATGAAAATCTTCCGCGCGCTGCCCGGGCGTGCCCGCATAACCGCCGCGCACCGCGCGAATGTTCGCGGATACCTTCACTCGCATGCCGAACGATTCAAGATTTTTAACGGATTTTTCAATTAACGCATCATCGACCACGCCACCGGGTGCAATTACACCGACTAAATCTCCCGCTTTGAGCCGTGGCGGTTTGATGATCGACTGCGTGCCCAAAGCAGCTGCGCTGGTGGATTTACCCAGGGCAGAGAGTGACGAGCCTATCGCTGGCGCGGCAATCAACACACGGCTAAAATTTCGTCTATTCATTTTTTAAAAGTCACTGTTTTGAGAAAACGAGCGTATGTGGCCGAACACTCAGAATATGTAAATCTGATCTCCTTGTAGATTTTTAGCAACAGATGCCATTGAAATATCGCGATACGCATATCGAACTGTTGCGTTTCATAAAAAGTGGTGTCAGCATGCATTAATTGGTAGGAAATTGGTATTAAGCAATCGAAAGCGCACAGATCGTAGCCATTCAACAAGGTTTCTGCGTTGGGGGCGGTTAAGGTATGAAATGCTGTCAGAGCCGTGGGAGTAGACGAGCAGTGCTGACGTAGAGCAATTTAAAGACCAACATGGAGAACTCGCAATGAAATTAACAACTCTCGCGCACGCGGTGTCGCTCATTTGTATTGCCTTACCGGTCGCAGCGCAAGATGCCGCCCCCGAAAAGAAAGGCCCGACCAAACTGGAGAAGATTGAAGTCACGGGTAGTAGTATAAAACGCGTTCAGGACGAAGGGTCGTCACCCATCCAAGTAATCAAAGCGCAGGATCTCGTGAAATTAGGGATCACAAGCGCCGAGCAATTGCTGGCGAACATCAGCGCTAACGGTAACGGCATTGATGGATTAGTAACCAATCAAGGCTCTGATTTTCTGAACAGCGCGGGCAAAAAAGGTCCCAATAACGGTGCATCTGGTGCATCCCTGCGTGGTCTGGGCTCGGAATACACGCTTGTTTTGCTTAACGGCAGGCGGGTCGCCACTCATGCCCTCAATGGCAGCTCAGTTGACTTGAATTCGATACCGTTAGCGGCCATTGACCGGGTTGAGATTCTCAAAGATGGCGCTTCCGCGATTTACGGCACGGATGCAATCGGTGGTGTGATCAACTTTATTTTAAAACGTGATTACAAGGGTTTTGAGGCAACAGCGTTCGGCGATGTTACAGAGCACGGCGACGGCAATATTTTTAGAGCTTCGTTGCTAGGTGGCTTTGGTGATTTGGCGACTGATCGCTTCAATGTCATGACGAGCCTCACTTACGACACGAATGATCGTCTGCGTGGTAAACAACGCGATTTTCACAACGGCTACCAACCAGACCGCGGCCTGGCGCCAGACACCACAGGCACACCTTTTGCCAATATTGGCCAAGCACGCGGCACGGCATTGGGGAGCCGCTTTGCGCTCCCCGGCAACACGCAGACCTATAACCGTGTCAACTTGCTGGCACTCCAAGGTCAATGCACGACCATTTCCGATATGAGCCCCTATCGAGGCGACATCACTGGCTTTAACAATAACAATCAGGCGTGTGCGTATGACTATGGCAAGCAGTGGAGCCTGCTGCAGCCGATAGATCGTACTAATCTGATCTCGAGAGGATCTTTAGCTATTTCCCCCGACCACACGGCATTTGTTGAAGTGGTCGCCTCGCGAAACAAGTCGGCCGTTGAATACACGCCGATCCAGATTACCAATCAAAACTATCCTGCCTTCATCAAAGACCCCAACGGTAACAACATTCGCTCGCCGTACTACCAAGACCTTACCGGTCTAGTGCCTGGCTTTAATAATCAATTAGCCGAACGCATCCGTTGGCGTTGTCTGGAGTGTGGCCCGCGCCAGCAGGACACCACCACTGATGCGTTCCGTGTGTTGGCCGGTCTTGAGGGAAATTTGAGCGGCTGGGACTATAAGTTTGGGTTATCCAGTTCTGAAAGCAAGGCGACTACTTTGCTGGGTGACGGCAACATGCTGCGAGTTGCTACCAATGCTGCGTTGTCCAGCGGCATCATTAATCCTTTTCTATTACCCGGACAAAGCCAGACCCAGCAAGCCCAAGATGCCATCAACGCAGCCAAAGCGAAAGGTTTGTCACTTTACGGCGGCAAGGCAACAGTGAAACAATTTGACGGTAGCGTATCCAAAGAACTTGTTGCGCTACCAGCAGGCCCGCTGGCCATAGCAGTTGGCCTAGATGTCCGTACGGAAAATTACCGCTTTAATCAAAGCCAGGATACTCAACCCGCGATTCTTGGCGTGTCAGCACCGTCGACGCTTGAGAAAGTTAGCCGAGATATCAAAGCTGTGTATGGCGAACTTCAAGTTCCGATCGTAAAGAATCTTGACCTACAGCTTGCCGTACGTCACGACCGGTACAGTGATGTAGGCTCAACAACCAATCCTAAAGTCGCAGCCAAGTGGCAGCTGCTTCCGCAACTTGGATTTCGCAGCTCCTACAGCACGGGCTTTCACGCGCCTGATTTTAATTCACTCTATGGAGGCGCTGCGACGGGTCAATTCAACAGCGATATTAACGACCCAATACTTTGCCCGACGGGTAAAGAACCCAGAGGATGTGGTATCCGGCCAGAGATCATCGGTGTCAGCAATACCAATCTGAAACCTGAAAAATCCAAGCAGTGGTCAGCTGGCGTACTGTTGCAACCCGCGCCATGGTTTAGCGCCAGCGTGGATTTTTGGCAGATTGATCTTACTGACCGTATCGGAGCAATCTCCGGGCAGCTACTCGTCAGCCGATACGCCCAATATGCGCAATATGTAACGCGTAACGCCGATGGTGATATCGAAAGCATCACTTCGCCAACCTTTAACCTGGGCGGAGATAAAACACGAGGTGCCGATGTCAATCTGACCGGCAATTGGAAGACCGACTTAGGCCAATTTGTGACGACGGTTGACGGCACATACACCAGCAGCTTCAAGAGCCGCTTTAGTGAGGCTGACCCTTACACAGAGCTCGTTGGCAAATTTGGCGACACCACCAATGGATTCAACCTTCACGTGCGCTGGAAGCATGCAGCTAACATTACCTGGGCGCAAGGCCCCTGGAGCACCACGTTTTCGCAGAATTACACCGGCAGCTACCAAGCTGAGCGGGACGGCTTCGGATCGGGCTTTACCGCGGCGGGAGCACCTGATCGCATCAAGAGCTACACGCTCTATAACCTGACGGGCACCTATACCGGTATAAAGAATCTGTCGATCACGGCCGGTATCAAAAATCTGTTTGACACCAAACCGTCGTTCTCGAACCATAACGTTGATAACGTGGCGGGTGCGGGTTGGGATGGACGGGTGGGCGATCCGCGCTTGCGCTCATTCATTCTGCGTTTGAACTACAAGTTTTTATAGGCACCATCACAACATCAAGTAATAGCGTTGAAGTAAGTGGGGGGAGGCGGAGGGGAAACTTGCTGCCTCCCTTGCTATTTTGGCAAGCTCTTATCGGCGGTTCTCAAAAGATGAACATGTTTTCTTTGCCACGTTGCGCTGCTGTCTGCGCAGTGGTGCTGTGTGTGATACCGGCGCGCAGAGGCGAAACATGTTCACAAACTACCCATGAACGTAAATTCGATAGACGCTCGTAAAATGTTGATCGATCAATTGGCTTCTCTAGGGAGGCCCAAAACAATTATGGTTTCCGCACAATCATCTGCGGCAGCCGTAAATCCAGCTGTATCGCCCCAGGGAAAAGAGCTTAATGTGAGCTCGAAAGAAAAACTATTTGGCCGCTATGAGGATAAATGGCTTGGTGAGGTAAGCCTTTGCAAAACCAATTTTGACGCGACCTTCGCCTCCAGATTCTCGCCACGTTTTCGTGGTCGCCTGCTGAGCATCAAACAAGAACGGATTGCTATCCTGTGGGACGATCAGGCACTCAACTCAGACGCCATCATCGTTGTGGCAAAAACCCGCGATTCACCTTTGCAACGGTTCACATTAGCGCCACTTGCCGAGGCTGATTTCAACTTCGGTGCGATGGCTTTCATCCAGATTGGGGCTTGCTCTTGAAACAAAACCGGTTGCCAATTCAGTGTGAGTCAATTGGGATCAAATACAAAATTTACATGTCCAAAATCTTCACCACCGTTTTTTATGCATTCATACTTTCATGCGCGGGTATTTGCTCTGCACAAACACAGCAGGCTCTTAAATTGCCGGATGTGATTGTCAAAATGCTTCGCGATGCGCACATTCCGGAGGATGCCGTAGCCACCAAGGTGGTGAGGATTTCCGATGGGGCGCTGGTTGCCGCACACAATACCGCAGCCAGCATGCAGCCTGCGTCCACCATGAAATTAGTGA
>JAYVYF010000181.1:0-4073 GCA_043784585.1 Burkholderiales bacterium | reverse complement strand
TTTTCAGCGGCAGTAATTTCGCCTTCCTGCCAGCGCAAAAACACTACCGGACGCTTTGGATTGGGCGAGCGCAGCGAGACCGCATCGCGAACGTATACCGTACCGTCATCGAGTGTTGCAGTGGCGCGCACGCCAACCACAAAGCCATTGCCGCCCGCGAGATAGGGCAGCGCGGGTTGAAATGGCGGGATTACCGCTTTGATGGCGCGAGCTTGTTCACGTTGCTGCATGTAAGTATCCACAAGAACATCGGTTGCACCAGGAATAGAGCGCAGCACATCCCGTGATGCAATCTGCGAATTAATACCGGGCTGGCGCGAATAAGTTGTTATGAGCGGTGCGAGGCGTTGATAAAGATCGGGGGTAATGCCCAACACCAGTTTTAATTCTTCGATGGTTTGAAACGGCGCATTAGCGGGCTTGTATTTTCTTCCTGCTGCAACGTACTCGGCCTCTTCCGCTCCATGCAATCGTTTCAAATTATCTTGATCGCGCCAATCCGCAATTGAGTCCACGAGTGCGGTGGCTTCTTCATCCGACAAACCTTGTGCCGCCAATATGCCCCGCATGAGTTGGTCGGAGGCCACATTAATATCAACTTTACCAGACTCATCCACCATCGCCACGGATACATTAGCTTCGCCATATCGCCAGTTGTGGGGCACCCCATCTGCCAGCCAGCGATCCGTTACGGTGGCCGGTTTATATAAATCGAACAACGCACGATGAATGGCCGCTTCAGCGGCAGCCTCGGCCTTAGCGCGAGACATGCCATTCGTCACCACTTTGACGTCGGTTCGCATCGCATACAGAAACGAGGTTGCGATTACCGTCAACAGCGTCACAATCCACAACACAATAACCAGCGCGAGTCCTTGCTGACGGGGCCGCCCCAAGCAGAACGCAATGTGCGAACGCGAAAGCAGCGCGCATCCCCGTGGAAAAAGCGTATTAGGCACGACGGGCTCCGCACTGGCGCGCAAAGCCTGTGTCATAGCAACCCGCCTCTTCACCCACGCGCAGGCTAATCACGATCGGCGGAATATCGCGACCGTGATCCAGCTTCAAGGTAATTTTCACCAACTGTGGCAAACGCATCGGGTTATTCCATTCATCCGACCATTTCGCGTCGGTCGTGTCATTTTCCGCACCAAAATACTGAATCTCCAACTGCTTCACATGCTCCACCAACCGCACCGGCTTGGTCTCAGCCAGATCCGACCATTCTTTGGCGAATTGATCGAATCGCCCTCGTTGGATAAACAATGAGGTGAAGCGTTCACCATTTTTCTCGTCTGACCCCAGAGAAATATGCCCCCACTGCAAACCACCATCGCCCGCCGCCGCGTCAATATTAAGCGAGGTAACAAATTTTATTTCTTGTTGCCCACCGTCAAAGGCGATTTTTGATTCTGGAATACCGCGCCAGCGTACGGGAAATACTTCACCCAGCTCACGACGCAAAAAAGTATCCACCACCCGTAAATGCGCGGCTTCGGTAATACGCGCATCGCCGGTATCCCAGGAGCGAATCGCGAAGGTAAGCGAAGCCGAAATCATCAACATCATTAAAGCCAGCAAGGCCAAGCCGAGTAATAACTCGATCAGGGTAAAGCCGCACGACCGTTTGCCCGTGATCACAAATTTTGCCTCGGACCCAGCTTTAGTTTTGTGAGTGAAACTATCCGCGCCGTCCGATCTGTGCGACGATCATTGGCTGGAAATGAAACCGTGGCGGTTATCTCAAAAAGCTTCACAAACAAAATTTGATCCAAGTTGGCACCGGTAGTGTCTACTGACGGCTCGTTATAGGGCTTTATCTCCACCACCCAAGAAAAAAGCTCGTCATAAGTGCCGCTACTGGATCCCTCATTCAACGCTTCTTCCACCCCGGCCGCAGCCAGTTTTGATTCCGCCAACATCGTCGCTTTTGCGTAACGGTCTGCCACCGTGGCACCATTCAGGCTTGACGAAAAAATTTGCATCAGCACCGCCATCGCCAACGCCAGCAACACGAACGCAACCAGGATTTCCAGCAACGAAAAACCACGTTCATCATTTTGCCTGTAGAGGAAACCACGTTGATTAGGCTTTTTCATCTTTGCTTTCATCAATCGTGACGCGGCCCGTCAACCAGTCGATATCAATCAAATATTTGCGGGCACCGGCACCGACCGTGACACGCCCGCCGTTGGAAGAGCCGTCAGCAAAAAATCGAATCATGCCGACCGTATCAGACACCAGATCGTCCTGCGCTGTGTAGAGCTTTAACTCCACGTCGGGATGCAGCTTGTGTACCTTGGTTTCACCATCGACGCTAAACTCGCGATTGCCTAAATCCAGTGATAAAAATGCGGGTTTCCGGCTATAGATCGCGGTATCGCGCGCCAGCTTCAAACCGCCCGCCACCTGGCGCGCATTGGACTTTAACTCAGCACCCGAAACACCAGAAAAAAACAACTTCGGGAGCAGCGTGTATGAAAGTGCAATGATCGTAATCACGATCATGATTTCCAGCAATGTGAATCCGCGCGCCTTCATAGAAATCGATGAGATTAATCCCAGGAATGAATGTCTTTATTTGCACCGTCGCCGCCATCTTTGGCGTCAGCACCCAACGAAGTAATTTCATAAGGGCGGTTCTGATCACCGGGCGAGCGGTAGGTCAATTCGTTGTTCCACGCATCCTTTATGTTGTCCTCGCTTCTTTCATATGGACCATTCCATTTGCTGGTGCCGCCGGGCGCCTGAACGAGCGCTCTGAGCCCCTCTTGCGTCGTGGGGTACTTGCCGACGTCCAACTTGTACAGATCAAGGGTTCCAGCCAGGCCGGAAATACGCGCCTTGGTCAAGCTTGCTTTCGCCTTGTCGCCGCCACCGAAAATTTTGCTTGCGGCAAACGCCACGATTAACGCGATGATCGTGGTGACAATCAAAATCTCGATCAAGGTGAAACCTCGCGAAAGCATTCCGTTCCCGGCTATAAATTCGTTCTTTCTCATAACAACTCCATAAAAATCAAATCGGTACATCCATCATGTCGAACATCGCCACCAGAATCGACATGATGATGCCACCGATCAACATTGCCAGCACGACAATCATGATCGGTTGCAGCAATGCCATCGAGCGCTTTATCGCAGATGCAACTTCGCGGTCATACACATCCGCGACTTGAAACAACATTTCATCGAGCTTGCCGGTTTCTTCGCCCACCGCGATCATTTGCACCGCCATTTTGGGAAATACATTCGCTTCCAGCATCGGTTTCGACATACCGCGACCCTCCTTCAAATCGCGCGATATGATTTCGACAGCGTTACGGAATACCGCGTTCCCCAACGTGTCTTTTAAAATGGCCAAACCAGTCAGTAACGGCACGCCATTTTGCAAAAGTGTGCCCAGCGAGCGCGAAAACCGCGCCATCTCAATCCGCGCAATCAAACCGCCCAGCAACGGCCAACGCAAAAATTTCGCATCCCAGCGCGCTCGCGAAATCGAGTTGGCCAGCGAACGCGACAGCAGCCAAATTGCAAACAGGATAATGCCCAAAATAATTGGCCAGTTGGCGCGTAAAAATGTGCCGCTCGTCAGCACAATCTCGGTGGCTAATGGCAACGCTTTCCCGGATTGTTCAAAAATTTGCTTGAACTGTGGCACCACAAATATCACCAGGATTGCAACCGACATAAACGAAACCACCACCAGAATTGTCGGGTAAATTAGCGCCGACACCACGCTATCTTTGAGTTCCTTCGAACGCTCCATATGATCGGCCAAGCGTGTCAACACATTGCCCAGCGCGCCGCCCACTTCGCCAGCTTTCACCATGTTGATATAAAAGCGCGAAAATATATCACGATGTTTATCCAGCGCTTTCGACAGCGAAGCGCCGCCGCGCACTGCATTGCGAATCTCATTCAACAAATCCGCAACAGGCTTTCTTTCCGCGAGGTTAATCAATATTTCAAAGCTGCGATCCAGCGGCAGCCCCGCTCTCAACAATGTCGCCAATTCTCGCGTCATGTTGCCCAGATCAGGTTGCGACACTTTGCCACGACTGAATAAAGACG
>JAYVYF010000180.1:0-6400 GCA_043784585.1 Burkholderiales bacterium | reverse complement strand
AGTCGACCACCGCACTCAAGGAAATAAGCCCTGGCTCGCGTCGGCTTCGCGTTTCCAACGCGGGTGGCGTGATACTGGATCAGACCGTTTCAACGCTGTCACAGCAAAAACATCTTTATGTTGTTTTTGGTGGGGCATCAAGTCTGGGTTCAGTTTTGCTCAATAACGATATCTCTACCAGCGGCAGTGGTAATACTCGCGTTCGCTTGATAAATATGGCGGTTGGACTGGGCACGTATGACTTTTACGTTACGCCCGGTGTAACAGATTATTTGACCGTGGAGCCGCTGGTGAAGAATACCGCTGCCACGACTTATGAGTTGGCCGCAGGCACTTACACAATCACGCTGACCGCACCCAATTCCAAAAATGTCCTGTTTCAGGTACCGGCACGTGCACTTGCCAGTCAGAGATATTACAACCTAGCGCTTTACAATATCGGCTCTGGTCAATTGCCGAGCGCATTTTGGCTGGCGCAAGACGATGATTCTGCGCCTGAATTTCTCACCAGCCCGGTCACACGGGTGCGTGCCGCAAACTCACAGCCCGGCACTAGCACGGTCAACGTGAGCATCGGTGGCAACCGCATATTTACGAACGTTCCATTTGGCGGCATTTCGACATACTCGCTGGCCAGCAGCGGTGCCCAGACTATTTCGTATGTGGATACTTCCGATGCCACCAAGACTTATACCTTGAACTCTACCCTGGACGGTGCCAGCGATTACTCCACCTTTTTGGCCGCGAATACATCTGGCCCATCCAGCGTATTTCAGGTTGCCGACAGAATACTACCCGCCACTACCGGCAAGGTACGCATTCGTTTGGTAAATGCATCAACAGTTCCGGATTTGTCGCTTGCCTTATCATTCACGGCGGTAACGCCACCTGTGGCGATTCGTAGCGCTTCGAACTACTTTGAAGTGGTGGGCGGTGTGGGCACTCCAGTGACAATAACGCAAGGCGCCGGGGCAGCACCCGTATTGAATCTGGCGGGCACCGACCTCGCTGCGGGTGGCACTTATTCAATCGTTGTTTCGGGTGTGGCCGGGACGTTGCAGATAACGCCTAGACAAGATAATTAAGAGCATATTCCCACTCCCGGAAACTAGCTGGCAATACTGCTATATCCGCTAGAAAAAAGGCTTGGTAGCCTAGGAGGTACGATTTCAAACCAAGGTTAGAAATCGTATCCCCATGTCGCACTACCGAAAGAAATAGATTGTCTTACAGACGTTAGAAAATACGCCATGAGCGCAGAAAGTATTGCGCTCACCCGCCCGCTTGCAGCCGCAACTATCGCCACTCAAAACGCGCTTGCGCAGCCGGCTTCGGTGCTGAACATGCACAGGTAGCAGGCTGACAGACCAACAAGAGCACCGCTCCAAGTTGGTTTTGTGGAAGTATTGAACCTCGACAATGCCCGCGCTACCAGACTTACCGAAAGCCAATAGCATGGGTGGCGCGGATGGCAATGTAATGTAGTTTGTGGTGAGTAGCTCGGTTCAAGTAACGGTCATGCGCATCAGCGTTGATTCGTCACGATGCGCCTGAAAAAGCGCTTCAAAAAATTAGCAACGGTGCGCACCGAATGATTGGACGGCCGTTGCCTGCGCCCCACCCACCAACTGCGAAATCGGGGTCGTGGCTGGTTTGGATGTTCGCTACAGCGAATTGCTTTGAGTCGCAACGTTATAATGAAATACAAACTTAATTTTTTCAGTCCATGCCGATTTTCGCCCTCGAAACTTCTTCGGAACGTCTTTCACTTGCCATTATTGATGACGGCAAGGTCATCGCACGTGAGATTGATGCGGGGCAGCGTCATTCAGAGTTAGCTGTTAATGCGATCGCCGAGCTGTTTGCGGAGGCGAAATTGGCTGTTGCGGATATGGATGTGATTGCTTTTGGCCAAGGGCCAGGTTCGTTTGTGGGCGTGCGAATCGCGTGCGGATTGGCGCAGGGTTTGGCATTGGGTGCCGCAAAAAAAGTGCTTCCTGTGCAGACACAAATGGCGCTCGCCGAGCAGGCGTTTCGCGCCAGCCCGAGCCTTAGTCCCAGCGTCCACGAGGGTGACAAAGTTTTGGTGGCTATTGATGCGCGAATGAATGAAATTTATCTCGCCGCCTATCAACGAGATGAATCAGTATCCAGCCGCTGGCGGTCGCTGATCGCGCCGATGCTGGGAAAACCGCAAGCGCTTCCTGAGCTCACAGGCGCTAGTTTGAATTGGATAGGCATCGGCAGTGCGTTCGACTCGCCGATATTGAATACGGCGCTCGCAGCGCGCTACCCATTTATTGAAAAAATGATCAGCCATGCGCTCCCCCGCGCGAGCGATGTTGCCGCTATCGCGCTACGCCAATGGGTGCGCGCTAAAAACAACGGTGGAGTTGGGGCGGAGAGCCACGCTTCGGCGGGCGTGGACGCTAAAGCGGCGGCCCCGCTTTATCTACGCAATCAGGTCGCGCAGACCATCGAAGAACGTTTGCATGCTGCGGCCAGGTTGGCGGCAAATGGCGCGCTAGGCGATCAAGCAGCGCATGAAAAAATTAAAGAGAATACGCCGATGGTAGCGTCTTGATGAGTGCGGTACTGGATGATTCGCAATTGGGGGTTACGTTGCCGGCGTTTTCATATCGCGCGATTCGTGATTGCGACATCAGTGCGGTGGCGACCATTGAAAAAGATGTTTATGCATTCCCTTGGTCGCCTGGAAATTTTCGGGATTCTCTGCTCAGTGGCTATCAGTGCTGGGGTTGTTGGGCTGAAAATCAGTTGATTGGTTACGCAATCATCATGGTGGCGCTTGAAGAGGCGCATTTGCTTAATTTCGCGATTGCGCGAGCGTGGCAGGGCCGCAGAGCAGGCGCGAAATTTCTGGGGTTTGTCGTCGAGGAATCGCAGCGCACGCGGTGTGAAATGCTATACCTTGAAGTCAGGCCCACGAACCTGATGGGCAGGCGTTTGTATGAACGTTTCGGTTTCAAGCAGCTCGGTCTACGACGTGATTATTATCCCGCCGTTACCGGCCGTGAAGACGCGCTATTTTTGGGCCTCAATATCGCGGTCGAGAAACGGTGAGCATCGAGTCGCTGTCAGCTAAAAATAAAATATGAGACTTGACGAAGATTATCTGCGCGAGCTGGAGTTGTGGTCGTTTTTTGAATTGCGCGGCAGGCTGCATCCGGCGGTGGCATCGCCTGAAACGACTAACTTGCAGCCTGCGATGATGCGCGAAGCTTTAAATGTCCGAGACGTCGAAGGCGTCCAGGATGTACACGTGACGGTTCATTCCCGGCCTGCGATGAGCCCTTCTCCGCATCAAGCCCCGCAAGGCGGCTCGGCACCAGCGAACCCGTCCACGAGCTCGATGCCTCAGGTTGCACGCCCGCGTGAAACCGCCAACGCGGTGCCAAATTCAGAATCTGAACACCTAGCCGATCCTGCACGAGCGGCCCGAATCACCGCACTGGATTGGCAGGGGCTTGCTACCGAGGCCTCAAACTGTAGCGCGTGCGGTCTCTGCAAACAGCGCAAGCAGGCGGTGGTCGGGGTCGGTGCGATAGATGCGCCGTGGTTATTCATTGGCGAAGGCCCAGGTGCCGAAGAGGATCAGCAAGGGGAGCCTTTTGTGGGGCAGGCAGGCAAGTTGCTTGATGCCATGCTGCAAGCCGCGGGACTGGCGCGGGGCCGCGATGTTTACATCGCCAATGTGGTGAAATGCCGGCCGCCAGGGAATCGCACCCCGACGGCGGATGAGGTGATGGCATGCGCTCCATTTTTGGATCGCCAAATCGATTTAATAAAGCCCAAAGTGATTGTGGCGCTAGGTAAAACAGCTGCTTTACGCTTGACGGGTTCAGATGCGAGCATGGCGAGTTTGCGCGGACAAGTGCTGGAATATCGTGGCATACCCGTAGTGGCCACGTACCACCCCGCTTATTTGTTGCGCAATTTGTCGGAAAAATTAAAAGCATGGGAAGACCTCATTTTTGCGCGCCAAAAAATGGCATCGCTCGCAGATGATGAGACTCAGCCGTGATTCGGACGTAAATCAACTGTGACTAGCCTGATCGCGCTATCTTGGTAACATCACGCTCGCCAATCCCTTGTAAACTCAACGCTGGACATCATTTAAAATCGTGATGGTCGGATCATAGAATCACAAAATCACGATCATTCTCAGGAGATACCATGCGTAAAATTTTTGTTATGTTGGGTTTGGCATTCGTCATGCTTTTATCCGGCTGTGGTTACAACGATATACAGGTCAAGGACGAAGGCGTGAAAAAAGCGTGGGCAGAAGTGCTGAACCAATATCAGCGCCGCGCAGACTTGATTCCAAACCTCGTGTCGACTGTGCAAGGTTACGCGCAGCAAGAAAAAGATGTGCTGCTGGGTGTGACTGAAGCGCGCTCAAAAGTAGGCTCAATCAGCTTGACCGCAGATGCCTTGAACGATCCAAAAGCGGTGGCGAACTTTCAAAAGGCTCAAGGCGATCTGACGGGCGCGCTGTCGAGGTTGTTGGTGGTTTCAGAAAATTATCCGCAACTCAAGTCAGATGCAAATTTCCGCGAACTGCAATCGCAGCTCGAAGGTACCGAAAATCGGATTACAGTGGCCCGCAATCGCTTTACGGAGGCTGTTTCTGCGTACAACGTATTGATCCGCAGCGTCCCCTCGAATCTCACTGCGATGGTGATGGGTTATAAAGAAAAAGCACAATTTACGGTCGATAACGAGAAGGCAATTTCGACTGCGCCGAAAGTCGATTTCGGGGCCAAGCCTGCCAGTCCACCCACCCCCGCGCCTGCAAAGCAATAGTATGATTTTCGCAGCATGCCCAACCGTAGCGCGGTTACGCTAATGTTTTCTCGCATCTGGCGAACCGCGCGCATTAGCGTTGCGGGCATTCTGCTGGCGGTGATATCGTGTTCTGCGGTGACGCTGTCGGCCGCACCGGCATCAACTTCAACCCCGACCGCGGGCGACTTCCAAGCCGTTCCAAAATTACAAAAACGGGTAACCGACCTGACCGGCTCACTTGCGTTAGTTGACGAGGCAAAGATTGAGTCGCGACTAAAAGATTTTGAGGCAAAAAAGGGCGCGCAGATTGCCGTTTTGCTTGTCGATACCACCCAGCCTGAGCCGGTGTTTGATTACGCTACACGGGTTTTCAGCGAATGGAAATTGGGGCGGAAGGGAATCGATGACGGCGTCCTTTTTGTGGTGGCCAAAAGCGACCGCAAGATGCAGATTCTCACCGGCCCTGGCATTTCCGGGGTGATGACTGATGCAGTATCAAAACGCATCATTGCTGAAATCATTTCGCCCAAATTCCGCAGCGGTGATTTTGCGGGGGGCATTGACGACGGTGTTGCCAAAATGATTAGCGTGATTGATGGTGAGGAACTGCCGCCGCCGCCGGACAAGCGCGTTGCCACAAAATCCACAGGCGGCCATGAAAACTTTTTTGTTTTTGCGATCTTCGCTGCCATGATCGTAGGGCCGATGTTGCGTGCTGTGCTGGGGCGATTTCTCGGTGCGACCGCCACTGGTGGCTTGACCGGGGCCGCAGCATGGTTTATTGCAGGCGGATTGGCGATCCCGATCGTATCGGGTGTGCTGGTTTTTTTAGGCGTTTTATTGGTGGGCTCGGTGGGCTCGGGCCTGGGACTCGGAAGCAGCGGCAGGGGCGGCTGGCTCAGTGGTGGCGGCTTTAGTGGAGGCGGATCATCGGGCGGTGGTGGGTTCAGCGGCGGCGGTGGTAGCTTTGACGGCGGTGGCGCCTCGGGGGACTGGTGATGAGCTGGATGGCACGTTTTTTTCGCCATGTGTGGGTATCGCCGTTAATTTTGCGCCGCCGTTTCCCGGCGGCGACGCTAGATGCTATCGAGGCAGCCGTGACAGCGAGCGAGAAATCGCACCGTGGCCAGCTCAGGTTTGCGGTCGAAGCTGAACTGACGTCGAGCCAGCTATGGGTTGGCGTGACCGCTCGGCAGCGCGCGCTAGATGTTTTCTCGTTGCTAGGTGTGTGGGATACCGAAGAAAACAACGGTGTGCTGATTTATGTGTTGCTTGCGGATCGCAAGGTTGAAATTGTTGCAGATCGTGGCATTCATCGGCAAGTTGGCGAGGCGCGCTGGCGAGCCATCTGCCGCGAGATTGAATTGCATTACCGCAAAAATGATTTTGCATCCGGCACCTTGACCGGCATCCATAAAATCAGCGCTGAACTCGATCATTATTTTCCGGCAACGGATGAACATAAAAACGAGCAATCGAACCGCCCTGTGATCCTCTAATCAAGTTGTTGTGGTGATGCCGGGGGCAGCGAATATCGTAAATTGTGTGCCAGCCTTATTCGCGCAACGATGCTAAAAATTTACTAAACCCT
>JAYVYF010000179.1:0-4904 GCA_043784585.1 Burkholderiales bacterium | reverse complement strand
CGCGACTATTTGGTTTTTTTCCGTCGTGAAATCGTGCATACCGTTGCCTGGGCCGGCAATCCCCACAAGTCAGTTGAACTCGGGCCGAATGGTGTGCGCCTGACGCCGCGAAAAAGTTTCGACGCGTGGAAAGAGGTTGTACAGGGGCAATCGGTAGTGTGGACAGAAGGAGAATTGAAAGCAGCACAAGCACTTCGCGCCACGCTTCTGGAAGTTATTTTGGCGTTATCCGATGTCGCCGATCAGGAGCGCAAAGTATTTGCTGAAACGCAAGAGCTCTTGATCACCGAGCTGAATCATCGCGTGCGTAACATTCTCGGGCTGATCCGTGGATTAGTCACACAAAGCAACAGTGGCGCGAACGATATTGCTTCATTTATAGAATTATTGGGTGGTCGCGTGCAGGCGCTGGCGCGAGCACATGATCAGCTTACTGCGGATAACTGGGGGCCTGGTTCACTGGTAATGTTAGTCACGACCGAAGCTGCGGCGTATTTGGATGCGAAGCTAAACCGCGTACAAATCAACGGCCAGCGGGTTTTGCTGAAACCACCTGCCCTTTCGACTGTCGCTCTGGTTATTCACGAGCTTATGACGAATTCGGTCAAGTATGGTGCCCTGACCGATGTTGGCGGACAGGTCGCCATTAATTGGTGGGTTGATCAGTCCGGACGTCTTGTCATCGATTGGCTGGAATCAGGCGGCCCATCGGTACAGGCCCCGGTACGGCGCGGGTTTGGCTCCACCATTATCGAGCGCTCAATTCCATTTGAGCTAGGTGGCGAGGCGATGATTGAGTATCAAGTGGGCGGAGTACATGCGCAGCATACGATCCCCGCCGAGTACGTGGTTACGCCAGTAGTATCGACATCTATTGCCGAACATATTGGCGACGTGAAACCTGCGGGTCGGCTTTCGGGCAACGTGCTGCTGGTAGAGGACAGCATGATCATCGCGCTTGATGGCGAGGAGAAGTTGCTGGCCCTGGGTGCTGCCAGAGTCGACACCGCAAGCAGTAGCCGTGAGGCGTTTCGTATTCTTGATATTTACACCCCTACTTTTGCGATGCTAGATGTAAATCTGGGCCGTGAAACTAGTTTCCTGATTGCCAGCCGGCTGCGCGCACTAGGTGTGCCGTATATTTTCGCAACTGGCTATGGCGACAGCATTACCGTCCCGGCCGAGCACAGCGACACCCCGATCGTGAGCAAGCCCTACACGGCAGATTCAATTGCGCAAGCGGTGCCAGTTAAATAGAGATCAGGCGTTAGGATCGGCCGTTACGAGGTGTTCATGGCTGCTGCGGCAATTTCGTTCATCAGCGCCTCAAGCTGTTTTACGTCGAAAGGCTTCACCAGCGCGCGCACGTTGATGCCAAGATCCGTCAGACGGTGATTGAGTTCATAGCCACTACACAGCACCACCCAATAGTACGGGTTCGTGAGCAGCACGCGACGAGCCAGATCCACGCCCGACATGTCGGGCAAACTGACGTCGGTCACCAGCACATCAAAGCGATTGTTGTCAAAGGCGACGAGGGCGGCCTCTGCGGTCGCGCAGGCATACACCTGTCGACTGGCACCTGCCAGAAGTTCACCGATTTTTTCGCGCAGTCGTTCGTTGTCCTCGACGTACAGAATATTCAGCGACTTCACTATTGATCACCCGCTGTAGTGTTCGAAGATTGCCAGGCAAATGGGTTGTTCATCCTGCCTCTATTCATCCTCGCTTTATTCATTTTTTTGCGCTTCATCGTTATCCGTATCACAATCGCCTCATTGACCTTTTCGCCTAATTCCTCAACTCGGCCACAACGACCTGGCGGTAGGCTGTCACGTTGTAATCGCGCAAGCCGCGCTACCGCCGATACAAGCGAAACCGCTCGTCTTTATCTCGTGGCCGCGCGCCTTCCCACACCATTTGCCACGCGGCATCCACCACCGGCGCATGCTCGCGGCTGCCTTGCGTGAGTAGCCAATTGCAAGTGCTGTATTTTTCGCTAAATTGCGGCACGAATCGCAACTGGGCAAAGGTATCAAACGAGGCACGCTCGGAATCGCCGAGTCCAAACGACGCGACGCAGATGGCGTTGGCAGGAATGAGCGATGCAATCGTGGTGGTAACAGTGCGATGGCTTAATACATGATTCACCGCCGGTTGGCCCAGCAAGTTAGCCAGCACCCAAACGAGCGTTATGCCCGCTGCCCAATTCACGACCGCACGGCGATTATTGCGGTGCGCGCGGATCACCGCATAGAGCCAGACCAAGGTTAGCGCAACTGCCAGCACAAACGCGAATACATTAAATGACAGCGCGAAATCGGGCACCTGCCGCGCGAATGAAGCTGCGGCGCGCTCGGGAAATCCGGTTAACGCAACCAGCCAATAGAACCACAATGCCACCGCGACAATTCCAAAAAATACCAGCCCAAACCAATCCATGATCCGCGCGACTTCATTGGGCAAGCGATCAAGCGCCATCGCGCTAGCAAGCGATAGCGGAATCAATAGTCCTAGCGCATGTGCCTCACCGGCTTCGCGTGTGAGCGAGATCATGACCAGCAGCGTAACGAACGCAACCAGCGGTAGCGCCAGCTCGATGCGGTCACGCAATTTTTTGCGGTCGCGCGCCCAGAGCCATAGCGAAAACGGCAGCGATGGCAGCGCGAACCACGGCAAAATTTGCAGAAAGTAGAGCGGCTGCATGCTACCGCGTGCTTCCGCCGTTAAAAATGGCGCACCCAAAATTTGATCCGTCCAGACCCGGGAGTTGATATCGCCCTGCATCAACACAAGCATCGGCAACACCATCATCAACGGCAGCATTACCGCAAGCGAGATCAGGATGCCGCGCCTGAAATCGCGATTGCGCCATTCGCCGACAAAGGTGATCAGCGCCAGCGCAATCGCCGGCACTGCCAGTGCGGGTACGATGCCGACCGACAGCGCGACGATGGCCGCACCCACACCAGTGGTCACGCCACCTTTGCGCGGCTCGGAGCGGATACGCGTCATGCCGTAGATGGCGATTGCAAAACCAGCGAGCGCCGCGACTTCTGGATTCATTTGATGTCCTCGCACCAACAGTCCGAGGCAGCCAATCATGAGTAAAACGGCAACGCGGCCCGCGCGTTCGTCAAATAACCGCGTGGCTGTTTTGTAAAGGTAGGTTAATGCGAGTGCCATGAAAAACCCGGTCGCCAGGCGCGCGCCGTCATGTGCCGGTAACACCGGCGAAAATATGAACGAGAGTGCCGCACCGACCCAATAATAAAGTGGCGGGTAATCAAAACTTGGCTCGCCCGCGATCGTTGGCAGCAGCCAGTACCCGTCTTTTAGCATGCTGTGGATGATGCCAAAAGCCACGGCTTCATCCGGCTTCCATGCGTCATGTCCGATCAGTCCAGGCAAAATCCAGGCGGCGCAAATGATGATGAATAGCGCTTTTTTGACTGGCGATGTGGTGCCATCAAAAATAATTGGTTGTCCCAAAGCCTGAGACACTCGCGCAGCTTTGCTGGGCGATTTGGGTGGGCCTGTATTGAGGTCGTCGGAGCGCAGGCTCAAAGCGGATGGTCTTTTAAAATTGAAGTGATGTTGATGAATGCGGTACGCCTGATTTTACGCCGCAACAGAAGCCGCAATCTTTTTGGATGTGCATGGGCAATAAAAAAGGCAGCCGAGGCTGCCTTTTTGTATTTGATACGCAGTAAATTATTTTGCTGCTTTTTCTTCAACAGGCTTCGCGGAGGAACGCGTAAAACGCTGCTTGAATTTATCGATACGACCGGCAGTATCCATAATTTTGTGTTTGCCGGTGTAAAACGGGTGCGATTCAGACGACACCTCGATACGGATAACCGGATATTCTTTACCGTCGGTCCAGGTTATCTTTTCTTTGTTGCGGGTCTCTGCGGTGGTGCGTGTCAAAAATTTGAAATCGCAGCTGGAATCAAAAAAGACCACTTCGTTATAGACGGGATGGGTATCAGCTTTCATATTTCATGCCTTTCTTTCCGTAAAGGGTATCCATCCTGGGCACCTCTATGCAGACAAGTGTTGTTTGGGAATCCGGTATTATGCCAAAAGTCGGCTGATAAATCAATGGGTTGGATAAGGCGCAGTTATCGCCCGCGCCAGCGTCGTTGGTCGCAATAAAAATATTAAGAACCACTATCGACGGTCTTCTCTGGGCATTTTATGCCGGAGTGCCCGACCAATGCTAGGGTTTAGTAATTTCTGTTGACGGCTGGGCTGCTAAAGAAGAATTAGTTCTTTTTCATCGAATCAAAGAACTCGGCGTTATTCTTTGTCGCCTTTAATTTATCAACCAAAAACTCCGTCGCTTCCAGCTCATCCATGCTGTACATCATTTTGCGCAGTACCCAGACTTTTTGCAGCAAATCGGGGGCGATCAGCAATTCCTCGCGGCGGGTGCCGGAGCGGTTCACGTTAATCGCGGGATATACGCGTTTCTCCGCCGCGCGGCGATCCAGATGTACTTCCATGTTGCCGGTGCCTTTGAATTCCTCGTAAATCACGTCGTCCATACGCGAGCCGGTATCGATCAAGGCAGTGGCGATGATGGTCAATGAGCCACCTTCTTCGATATTTCGTGCGGCACCGAAGAAACGTTTAGGGCGTTGTAGCGCATTCGCATCCACGCCACCTGTGAGCACCTTGCCGGAGGCGGGTACAACCGTGTTGTAAGCGCGGGCCAGGCGGGTGATGGAGTCGAGCAAAATCACCACGTCTTTTTTATGTTCTACCAGACGCTTGGCTTTTTCGATCACCATTTCGGCGACTTGCACGTGGCGTGTGGCGGGTTCATCGAAAGTGGAAGCAATCACTTCGCCGCGCACCGTGCGCTGCATTTCGGTCACTTCCTCCGGGCGCTCATCAAT
>JAYVYF010000178.1:0-1540 GCA_043784585.1 Burkholderiales bacterium | reverse complement strand
TCGCAGGACGCCCACGGCAATGGGCATATTTATGGCGAAGTGGCGGCGGCGGTGGAAATCGATTGCGCGGATTGTCATGGCACCGCCGATAAATACCCGACCCTGTTCACCTCCGGCCCGGCCGCACAACCGGGTGGCCGCGACCTGCAACTGTTGCGCACCCAGGATGGCCGCGCCCGTTTCGAATGGCGCGAGGGCAAGCTGTTTCAACGCTCAGCGCTCGATGCCGGCAAGGAATGGGAAATGAGTCTGGTGAAGGACAGCGTCACCGCAGGCCACCCGAAATACAACGAAAAAGCCGCGCGCGCCAAGCTCATGCACGCTGGCGCATCAGGCCGTGATGGCGAATGGGGGCCCGGAGGTGCGGGCGGCAAAGATCCGACCTTCGCGCACTCGAACGAAAAAATGACTTGCTACACCTGCCATCTATCGTGGACAACGTCGTGCGCGGGCTGTCACTTGCCGATTCAGGCCAACGCAAAAACCGAGCGCCTGCATTACGAAGGCGGCGAGACGCGTAATTATGCGACTTACAATCCGCAAGTTGCGCGTGACGATATGTTCCAGCTCGGCATTCACGGCGAGGTAAAAGGCGGACGCATTACGCCGGTACGATCTTCGTCCGCGCTCATCCTTTCTTCCACCAATGCGAACCGCGAAAAAATTTACATCCAGCAGCCGCCGATTGCCGCCAGCGGTTTTTCATCACAAGCGTTCGCGCCGCATTATCCGCATACCGAGCGCACCACCGAAACCAAAACCTGCTCAGATTGCCATGTCAGCAAAGCCAATGACAACAACGCGATCATGGCGCAGCTACTACTTCAGGGCACCAACTTTGTTAATTTTGTAGGCTTCAACGCCTGGGTAGGCTCAAGCAAACATATTGAAGCAGTGAACGTGACTGAATGGGATGAACCACAGGCCGTCATCGGCAGTTATTTGCACAAATACGCGTATCCGGATTGGTTTCAAAATCACGAAAAGCGTGGGAAGCAATTGCCGGAATCGCATTCGCACACCACCGATGGCGAAGCACGTTGCATCGCACTTCGCGGCGAATATATGTTCGTTGCCGAAGGCGCAGGAGGCTTCCGCGTCTATGACGTGGCCAATATTGCAAACAAGGGGGTTTCGCAACGCATTATCACCGCGCCTTTTTCACCGCTGGGGCAGGACGCACATGTGTCCACCACCAATGCCACCTGCATGGCACTGCCCACCAATCAACCGATCGCGCCGTTGCGCAACCAGGGCGATTTGATGCGCGTGACCAATCAGGAACAGGCTTTTCACCCGATGTACAACTACGCGTTTATCGTGGATGCGGTTGAAGGTTTGATCGTGGTGGACGTCAACACTTTCGCCGATGGAGAGCCGCGCAATAATTTCCTCAAGCGTGCCTTGACCTGGAACGACGCCAATGTGCTCAAAGGTGCACGCCACATCACGCTGGGCGGCTATTACGCCTATATCGCCACCGACACGGGTTTGGTGGTGCTCAGCCTCAACGACCCGCTAAAACCGACGGTGGTGTCAA
>JAYVYF010000177.1:0-2127 GCA_043784585.1 Burkholderiales bacterium | reverse complement strand
ACGCGAGCGATCGGGTCCACCGCCATCATGTCCATGGCTTTCAGCTGCTCGGTGGCTTTCATCAGGCCAATGCCTGCTGTAATCGCCGATCCCGCGCGGCTGGCAAACAGCAACGCGGATACCACTGGACCAAGTTCGCGCACCAGGGACAGCGCGGTCAATACGCCCATTTGTTCTTGGGCACCGTAGTTTTGCAGCGTCTCATAGCCTTGCAATGCCAGCACCATGCCGACAAACAAGCCCGACACCATAATAATAACAAGCGACATCACCCCCGAAAAATAGATTTCGCGAATGGTGAGGCTGATGCGGCGGAAACTCATGCCCGAATGCAGCAAAATCAGCCATGAAAATCGCACCATGGCACCAAAACGCCATAGCGTTTCAATAGTTCTAAAGCCCAGCCCGTTAATGATGTTCAAGATTTTCTGCATAGAATAAAATTAGGACATCAACAATCGGATGGTTTTAGAGAAGTGAGGCCGAGCTCATCGGCATACGGCACCGCAGGGTAATGGAACGGCACGGGGCCATCCATTTCAGAATGTACAAACTGCCGGACATACGGTTCGGTCGAAGCGCGGATTTCATCGGGCGTGCCTTGCCCCACGATGCAGCCATCTGAAATGAAATACAAATAATCGACGATCTGTAGCGACTCCATCACATCATGCGTGACTAAGATGGAGGTACCGCCGAGCGCATCATTGAGCTTGCGAATCGTCTGGCCGACCACCGCAAGTGAAATCGGGTCAAGCCCGGCAAACGGCTCGTCGTACATGATCAACATCGGGTCGAGCGCTACGGCACGAGCCAGCGCCACACGGCGCGCCATGCCGCCGGATAATTCAGACGGAAAAAGTTTTGACGTGCCGCGCAGACCTACCGCGTTTAACTTCATCAGCACCAGATCGCTGATCATTTCTTCAGGCAGATCAGTGTGCTCACGAAGCTGGAACGCAATATTTTCGAACACCGTCATATCTGTGAACAGCGCGCCGAATTGAAACAACATACCCATTTTGCGGCGCATGGCATACAAACCATCACGATCAAGCTTGCCGACATCTTGTCCGCTCACGCGCACCGCACCGCTGGATGCAATCAACTGCCCGCCAATAAGGCGCAGCAGCGTGGTTTTTCCGCAACCCGATCCGCCCATGATGGCGACGACTTTGCCTTGCGGCACAGAAAGGCTGATGCCCTTTAAGATCGAGCGTTTGCCGTAAGAAAAATTGACATTGTCAATTTCAACGAGCGGCGCGGATGAATTCGTGTCGGGCATGGATAGGATTTTGTGAGCTGAAGGGCGCGTTGGCGATGAGTAAAAGTCATGCCCGCTTGATTTGTTCTCATTCTAACATCGTGCGGTAAAACATTGATTAAGTAATTGATTCGCTTCTGCTATCGAGTTCGGGTGGCGAGCGGGGACAGGACGTGAAGCAAGTCGATGTTTAATAAGCACGGCTGGAAAAATGGGCCGTCAAACATCCCAGAAACCTGCTTGGGAGCAGACAAATAGCCGAACGTTCCGGTGATTTGACTATAATCGCTGACAACATCGGGCAGTAACACTAATACATGAGTCAGATGCAAATTTGTTACCTGTGCTGAGCCGCATTTAGCTTCAGCGACTGCTGTAGCCTCACTTTTTTGTCTCAGTGCTGTTTTTAACCTCAATTCACAATTCGGAACCACCTCCCGCGCGTGCAAACCAAGCCTTCTCTGCTGATTGTTGATGATGATCCACTGATTGGCGAATCGCTGTCGTTCGCGCTTGGGCCCGATTTTGATATTGCGGTCGCCGAATCAAGGGCGGGCGCGATGGCGCTACTCAAAAGTGGCAAATTTAAGCCCGTATTGGCATTAATTGATTTGGGTTTACCACCGCTGCCCTATCTGCCCACCGAGGGCTTTCGGCTGGTCGGTGATTTACTGGCGTATTCAGCACATATTCGCGTGCTGGTATTAACTGGCCAAAACGAAGCTGCCAATGGCCGCCGCGCGCGTGCGCTGGGTGCGGCCGAGTTGGTGCCGAAGCCGTGTGATCCTGCGCGCCTGAAACGGCAGCTGTTTGCCGCGCTCAAAGGCCAAGATACTGAAACAAGCGCTGCGCGTGATGTGCAA
>JAYVYF010000176.1:0-5316 GCA_043784585.1 Burkholderiales bacterium | reverse complement strand
GCGGGCTTGCAAAAAAACATCACGCGCTTGATCGCGGCAATTACGAAATATGCGAAGGCGAATATGCCAACGCACCATAACCATCACGATTGTGGACATGATCACAGCAGCCATGATCACGATGATCACACCAGTCCACGCGGCGATCACCATGACCATAAACACTAATTTCGTTTCCAAGGTCGAGTTATGCGCGCCGGATATTTCCGGCTATCAGAGCGGTAACGCTGGCACCGAATACATCACCACGTTTGATTCCGGCAAGCCGGGGCCGCATGTAATGATAAATGCCGTTACGCATGGCAACGAGATTTGCGGTGCAATCACGGTAGACCGCTTGTTCAAAATGAACCTTCGGCCGACCCGAGGCAAACTGTCGTTGTCGTTTGCTAACGTGGCGGCATATTCACGCTTCGACCCCGCTGCGCCGCATAGCTCGCGTTTCGTTGATGAGGACTTTAATCGAGTTTGGAATCCTGCCACTCTGAGCGGCCTGCGAAATTCAGTTGAACTCTCCCGTGCCCGCGCAATGCGATCGGTAATCGACAGCGTGGACATGCTGTTTGATATTCATTCTATGCACGACCCGCATGGCCCGGTAATGATTTCAGGGCCGCTGGATAAAGGGATTGAACTGTCCAGACAAGTGGGACTGCCACTGTATATCGTCTCGGATCGCGGGCATGCCAACGGCACGCGAATGCGTGATTACGGTGGTTTTGGTGATCCTGCATCGCCTAAAAACGCGCTGTTAGTCGAATGTGGACAGCACTGGGAGCACGCAGCAGCAGATGTTGCTTGGCAGACAACATGGCGGTTTTTGCGTGTGTGCGATATGGTGGATCTTGATTTGGCGGAATCGCAAATTGACAAAACCAGTTTGCTTAAGCCGTGTGTGGTGCGCGTCTCCGAAGCGGTGGTAGCCAACCACTCGGACTTTGTATTCGCGGACGGGTTGCGTGGCTTGTCGGTTATCCCAAAGCAGGGGGATTTAATCGGGCATGACGGTGGCAAGCCGGTGGTCGCGCCGTACGACAACTGTGTGCTGATTATGCCGACGATGGTTCATGTAAAACCGGGGCTGACCGTGGTGAGACTGGGTCGCATCGACGCTTAGTTGATCTTGACACCTGACTTGTGTATCCCGTTGATTCGCCGATTGAGCGTAGGCCACGGCACTGACGTGGTGCAATACTGGCGAGTGCGAAATCAGGGATTAAAAGAATTTCCCGATGCGTTCATCACCAGTTATGCAGAAGGTGTGGCAACGGCACCGGAAAAATTGGCGAAGCGATTTGGCGGAAACGACTCGGATGATTTTGTATTCGGCGCGTTTTCTGCAACGGATGAACGGTTGGGTTATGCAGGTTTTGCGCGCGAGACTCGAATCAAACAACGCCACAAGGGTAACGTGGTCGGGATGTATGTTGTACCAAATGCACGCGGGTTTGGTTTGGGTAGAAAATATTCGGCGCGCTGCTTACCGACGTAAAACAACTAACTGGACTTGAGCAAATCAACTTAACCGTGACCCGTTCCAACGAGGGTGCACGTTCATTTACATCAGCACGGGTTTTGTCAGCTTTGGAATCGAGCGCAACGCAATCAAAGTAGGGCAGAATTATCACGATAAAGAATTCATGGCATTCAATCTGATCCAAGCAACGTAGCGGCCCTCTCTTTAATGGGCAAACTGCTTCGCTATTGCGCTTTGGCGTTGGCGCTCGTCGCCATGCTGTTTATCGCCTACCAAACGTACGTCGCCATCAAACTTTGGTGGTGGATTGATCAAGCGCCCAGCAGTACGGCATTCATGCGGGCGCGGCTTGGGGTGATGCAAGAAGCAAATGCCGCAGCCAAACTTCAGTATGCATGGGTGCCTTACGACAAAATTTCCAGCAATTTGAAACGTGCGATTATCGTCGCGGAAGATGCAAAATTTGCCGATCATGAGGGTTTTGATTGGGAGGGTATCCAAAAGGCGCTAGAAAAGAATCAAAGGAAAGGCAAGGTTGTGGCGGGCGGCTCGACAATTTCGCAGCAGTTGGCGAAAAATCTTTTTCTGACCGGGGAGCGCAGCGCCATCCGCAAAGGTGAAGAGGCACTTATCACCGTCATGATGGAAACGATCCTCGATAAAGAGCGAATTTTTGAAATTTATCTAAACGTGATCGAGTGGGGAGATGGTATTTTTGGCGCAGAAGCGGCGGCTCGTCATTACTTTGGCGTGTCAGCCTCCCGTCTTACGCGGGAACAGTCCGCAAAATTGGCCGCGATAGTGCCGCGACCCCGGTTTTACGATAAAAATCGCAACGCACCATGGTTGTTGAGAAAGACAGAAATAATCTTACGGCGCATGCCGCAGGCAGATTTGCCTTAGACTTTGGCATGTTCATATCTAAATGAAATTTTTATGTCATGGATTTTTTTCGGGCCTGCTGCGCTAATTGCGTATTGGCCGTATGCGGGAGTAGCGATTGCGGTTTTTTTGATTGCAACGCAGGTGGTTCTCACCACCAAGGCAGGCAAGGCATTCGATAAAACGTTTTTTCGTGAAGCTGCTGTATTTGCGGGATTTTTATGGCTAATATTTGGTTTTTATGAAATGCAAATGTTGGCGGCAATGGAACATGCTGGCGCACTCGACGGATCAAAGAATTTTTTCCGCATCGACCTTGTTATCCTAGTGCCGATTCTCTACCTGATGACTGCTGCGGCGATTTACTCCGTCCTGCGGCAGATCCGCAACCGAAAGTAAATTTCAGCGCGAGGGGCGATCACGGCGTGGTGGGCGCGCGTCGCGTGGGCGTTCGGATGAGCGGCGCTGACCACATTCGCAAATAGATAACAGCGATTGAGGCAGCAGGCTATTGAGGGGTTGCTTTTTCATATCGAGACCTCCGAAAACAACCCGATCCGCCGGGCAAAGAAAAATGCTCCCGTACGGATCGGAATCGGTATTACAGCTAACGCTTTACAGCTTAGCCCATCGGTTTGATGAGCGGCGTGATTACCGGAGCAATCATTGGCGCTGGTTTGGCGACTGCCGCCTTTTTCTTCGGCGCGGCCTTCTTTGCAGCAGGCTTTGCCATTACTTTGGCAGCAGGCTTTTTGGGTGCAGCTTTTTTGGCAGCAGGTTTTTTTGCTACCGCTTTTTTAGCAGCGGGCTTTTTAGCAGCAGGTTTTTTTGCTACCGCTTTTTTGGCAGCGGGCTTCTTCGCTACCGCTTTTTTAGCAGCGGGTTTCTTTGCTGCCGGCTTCTTTGCCACTGCTTTTTTAGCGGCAGGTTTTGCTGCTGGTTTTTTAGCAGCGGGCTTCTTTGCTGCTGGCTTCTTAGCGACTGCTTTTGCTGCTGGTTTCTTTGCTACCGGCTTTTTTGCAGCTGGTTTCGCTGCCGGTTTCTTGGCTGTTGCCATGATCAACTCCTTTCGATGGTTGGACCGAATTGCTTGATATCGCGTACGGCGCGGTTATGCCGTACTACCAAAGAATCAGTTCGGACGAACGACTGAGCGAAATGGCGAATGCCTGAGAATACACATGGCAAAACAGCCTCACTCCGCTCGCGGTTGTTTCACACGCATCTGAAAAAAACACCAAATGTTTATGAGACATCGCGAGCACTTGGTGTTACGGATTCTATACAGAAATATTTTCCTACACCACTTTAGAATGCTGTCAAGAGTGGTTATTTGTTTACGGCGCTTACAAATTGGTAGCGAACCGATACCAATTATATTTAGCTTTAATTTATTGCATAGAATTTGGATTTGAGGAATTCAGATTTTGCTCAAAAATCCGGCCCGCGGCGCTGTGGTTTCAGTGGCCCGATTCAGCGCACGTTTGCCAAATGTTCGCCCCGAAACAGCTCGTCAATTGCCTCGCGCTCACGAACCAGATAAGCGCTGGCACCATCCACCATGACCTCAGCAGCGCGCGGACGCGTGTTGTAGTTGGATGACATTACAAAGCCATAAGCGCCTGCAGACAGAATCGTCACTAGGTCGCCCTCGCGCGCGGCCAGTGTACGGTCGCGGCCTAGTACATCAGCGCTTTCGCAGACCGGCCCCACCACGTCGTACATGCGCGATACCGCATCTTCGCTTGTGGCAACCATCACGATTTCATGATGCGCCTGATAGAGCGCTGGCCGAATCAGATCATTCATGGCGGCATCCACGACCAAGAAATTTTTGCTGTCAGTGGGTTTTACATACTCGACCTTTGCGAGTAGCACGCCAGCGTTCCCGGTGAGTAGGCGGCCTGGCTCAAGCAGCAGTTCCACATCCCGGATTTTGCCGCCGCTACTGAGGGCTTGCTCGAGGGCCGCCACATAAGTTTCAATATTAATATTTGGCTCATCGGCATAGGTGATGCCGACCCCGCCGCCGGGGCAGATGTGATGAATAGGAATTCCATTTGCCTCCAGCTGATCGGCCAGATTTACAAGGCGCGCCATCGCCTCCAGCAGTGGTGACGCATCTGAAAGTTGCGAACCGATGTGGCAATCGACGCCAGCAATTTCAATATTGGGAAGTGTCGACGCAAGCTGATACGTGCCAATCGCACGATCAAATGCCACCCCGAATTTATTGTTCTTCAGCCCGGTCGATATGTATGGATGTGTCTTGGCGTCAACATCCGGGTTGACCCGCAAGCTTACCCGGGCGATTTTATTTAGAGCAACTGCTACGTCACTAATACGCCTAAGTTCAGACTCCGACTCGACATTAAAGCCTTTAATGCCCGTCAAAAGTGCAAACGAAATCTCATCGCGAGTTTTGCCTAGTCCCGAAAAAACCACCCTCTCCGGTGAGCCGCCTGCTGCCAGTACACGTCGTAATTCGCCGCCCGACACAATATCAAAGCCAGCCCCCAGCTCGGAAAACACACTTAAAACTGCGAGATTCGAATTCGCTTTTACGGCGTAGCAAATGAGGTGCGGCTTGCCGTTACGGGTTTTCTTAAGCGCGTTGTCGAGTTGTTGATATGCCGCTGTAAGTGCTGCCCGGGAGTAGACAAAAGTCGGCGTGCCGAAGCTGGCCGCTATTTCCGACAGCGCGACATCTTCCATCCATAAGGCACCAGCGGGGTCTCGATGAACACCGAACACTTCGAGCGCCGCGCTCATTTTGCGGGGCTTTCTTGCGGTAGCGGTTTGCTTGGACTGGCGGGCCCAGCGGCAACGCCGGGCTCAGGCAGTTTCAGTGGCCCACGCTGACCGCAGGCGCTTAATGCGGCGGTTGCGAAGCCAAGCAAAACGATTAGAATTGCTGAAGTGGTTTTAAAATATCTGATTTTGCGCATAGAAAAATA